>CACXDE010000456.1 GCA_902766305.1 uncultured Ruminococcus sp.
ATTTTTCAATGTACGGTTTTTATTCTTTCCTTTCTGAAAATGAAATATACACATACGAAAAAAACAGTGATCTGAACATTAATGTTGACGGGCTTGCTTTATTTGCCGGGGAGAATAATGCGGATATGATAATTTTCTCAAATCCGTGCAATCCTACAGGACAGGGAATAAGTGCAGATGATGCAAGAAAGCTTGTTAAAAATGCCGGTGACTGTCTTGTTGTCTTAGATGAAGCCTATATGGATTTCTGGGATGAATCTATTCTGAATGAAGCAGTTGAATATGACAACCTTATTGTTCTGAAAACAGCGTCAAAGGCTGTAGGTTCAGCAAGCCTGCGTCTTGGTTTCGCTGTGGCAAACAAGACGATAACAAAGGCATTAAGGGCTGTAAAGTCGCCATATAATGTAAATACGTTGTCACAGGAGATAGGTACTTGTATCTATTCTCACAGCGATATGCTCAGAAGCCGCAGAGATGAGATAGTGAAAAATACAAAGCAGCTTTACAGTGGAATATGCAAAATTGTGAGTAACTATCAGCTCCCTATGAAAGCGTATGAACCATGTGCAAACTTTGTATTTCTGGAAACTGAAAAGGCCGGCGATATATATGAGTTCATGCTTGAAAACAGTATCGCAGTCAGATGGTTCAAAAAGAACGGCGCACTTCGGATAACTACAGGAAGCGAAAAGGAGAACGAACGATTCCTGATAGTGTTTGAAAAATATGTTATGAATAAAATACTAAAAAGGAACAGGTAAAAAATTTCATTTGTATGTATATCATAAATTAAACTTATTTTTTTCGTTTTGTATTTACAACGGATAAAAAAAGGTCTATACTTAGTTTTACGAAAGAGGCGGTCATATGCGTATATCTGAAATCAGCAGGAATACAAAGGAAACCCGGATAAGGATATCTCTGAATCTGGACGGCGGTGATGTGAACATAAAGACCGGCATAGGCTTCTTTGACCATATGCTGACTGCATTTGCTGTACACGGCGGTTTCGGACTTGATGTTCAGGTATGCGGAGACCTTGAAGTTGATTGTCACCACACTATTGAGGATACCGGTATAGTGCTTGGAAAGGCTTTTGATAAGGCACTTGGCGATAAGGGCGGCATCAGACGTTTCGGAAGCTTTTATGTGCCTATGGATGAAGCACTTGGCTTTTGTGCGCTTGATATCAGCGGCAGACCGTTTTTAGTGTTTGACGCTGTATTTCCCGAGGAACATATCGGCGGTTATGACAGCTGCATGACGGAAGAATTTATGAGGGCGTTTGCCTATAATTCCGGCATAACTCTGCACCTGAAATGTCTGTACGGGAAAAACTCGCATCATATAACAGAAGCGTTGTATAAAGCGCTTGCCCATGCGCTCAGAGAAGCTGTGACAATGACAGACTCCGACAAACCTCTCTCGACAAAGGGTGTATTATGAAGATGAAATTGAGATCGGTTGTCCGGTTTACTTAGAAAGGTTGATATATAGATATGTTGATTTTACCTGCAATTGATATTAAGGACGGCAATTGCGTCCGTCTGTATAAGGGAGATTATTCCACAGCCCATAAGGTTGCGGAGAATGCTGTAGAGACTGCAAAGGCTTTTGAAGAAGCAGGCGCAAGCTTTTTGCACATGGTTGATCTTGACGGTGCAAAGGATGGCATCAGAGTAAATTCTGACCTTATACTTGAAGTAAGAAAAAATACTGAAATGAAGATAGAGGTCGGCGGAGGTATCCGTAATATGGAATCCGTTGAATTTTATCTTGAAAATGGTATAGACAGAGTCATACTCGGCTCGGCAGCTATAAAGGATATAGACTTTGTAAAAGAAGCAGTAAAGAAATATCCGATGAATATTGCTGTCAGCATAGACGCGAAGAACGGCTTTGTTTCTGCTGAGGGATGGACAGATACATCTGAGATAAACTTTATCGAGCTTGCAAAGCGCATGGAGGATATCGGTGTTCACTACATAATTTTTACCGATATTTCTAAGGACGGTATGCTCAGCGGTCCGAATCTTACTATGCTTGATGAGCTTAAGGCATCTGTCAAATGCAGTATCATAGCTTCAGGCGGCGTTTCAAATCTTAAGGATATAATTAATCTTACTGATCTTGATATTTACGGCGCTATCAGCGGTCAGGCTATATACAGTGGTACTCTTGACCTGAAACAGGCTATCGAAATTGCAAAAGCGGCTAAGCATAACGGCAAAGGAGCCAATATCTGATTATGGGAAAATTTGATTTTATAGAGGATTATTTCAAAAAAGCTGATCTTCTGCCTGCTATAGTTCAGGAACGCTCTACAGGACAGGTTCTTATGCTTGCATATATGAACCGTGAATCTATGAGAAAGACTTTTGAAACAG
>CACXDE010000457.1 GCA_902766305.1 uncultured Ruminococcus sp.
GCAGATAGCGGAATATCTGAACAATTGCAACGCCTTTTTCCTTACCTGCTCCGCACTTGCGAAGCAAGTCACCGATCTTGTATGACGTAAAAAACTTTGAAATTCTGCTCTCACACTCTTGATTGTTTTCATATCCCTGTGGTATAATTGACATGGCATAGTCTTCCTGTGGTTGGTTGTTCTTGTCAATTCAATTATACCACATTTCGGAGTACTATGCTATTTTTTATTCTGTTTTTGCTCTATTTTAGGGGCTTCATGCCTCTTTGGCGTGTGGGAAGTTTGAGTGATTTAATAAATTATATGGCTTTTACTGTGTTTTACTTTGGCTTTTTGAAACACTGGAATTTTATGTATAGTTAGGAGATAAATATGAGCAATGTGCAACATGTGTTCTTGATTGGTGCAAAAAGCTTTGGGGCTTATGGAGGATATGAGACTTTTATCAATAAGTTGACAGAGTACCATCAAAATAACACTCAAATTAAGTATCATGTAGCATGCAAGGCTAATGGGCAAGGCTATATGGATGAATCGAAACTACTGGGAGTAACCCCTATTTCTGAAACCGAATTTACTTACCACAATGCTCATTGCTTTAAAATACGAGTCCCTGAAAAGTTAGGTCCTGCTCAGGCAATTTATTATGATGTGGCTGCCCTCGAGGAAAGTTGTAAAATCATAAAATCCTGGAAAATAACTAATCCGATTATTTATATTATGGCTTGCAGAATTGGGCCATTTATCAAGAGGTACTATCAGGAGATACACGAATTGGGTGGAAAGATTTTTCTGAATCCTGATGGCCATGAGTGGAAAAGATCAAAATGGTCTGCGCCTATCAGGAAATACTGGAAAGAATCAGAAAAAAAGATGGTAAAGTATAGCGACTTGGTGATTTGTGATTCAGAAAATATCGAAAAATATATTCATCAAAGCTATGATGGTAAGTGCATTAAAGGAAAGAATCCGACAACAACTTTTATTGCTTATGGCGCTGAAACCAGAAGAAGCGCTCTGTCTGATGATGACTTGCAATTTATGTCGTGGATGCAGAAGAAAGGAATAACCCCAAAAAACTATTATTTAATTGTAGGTAGGTTTGTTCCTGAAAATAATTATGAAACGATGATTCGGGAATACATGTGTAGTCATACTGCCAAGGATTTGGTGATAGTTGCAAATGAAAATAACAAATATGAGGAGTACTTGGATCATAAACTGCATTTTAAGTCTGATTCCAAAATAAAATTTGTCGGGACGGTATATGATCAAGAGCTTTTGATGAAGATAAGGGAAAACGCATATGGATATCTTCACGGTCACGAGGTTGGAGGAACTAATCCATCATTACTGGAGGCGCTTGGTAGTACGGACCTTAGTCTGCTGCTAGATGTAGGCTTTAACAGAGAAGTAGCCGAGAATGCTGCACTTTATTGGAATAAGAAGCAGGGTAATCTTGCTGCTCTTATTGATAAGTCGGATAAACTTGGAGCGGAAAAAATTGAAAAAATGGTGAATCTGGCTAGAAGGCGCATTGCAGAGGCTTATAGCTGGGAGAGTATTTCAAACAAATATTTAAAGATTTTTGTGGTATAAAATAATGAGTGAAATGCCTTTGATATCGGTTGTGGTGCCGGTTTATAATGCTGAACAGTATATTGAAGCTTGTATTGAGAGCATATTGAACCAAACATATGACAACCTGGAGATTATTATGGTCAACGACGGGTCTACGGATTCAAGTAGAGATAAGTGTCTGAATCTTTTAACAAGAGGCGACAACATTAAATTTTATGAGAAGTCTAACAGTGGTCCTTCTGATACAAGAAATGTTGGAATCAAAAAATCGAATGGCAACTACATCATGTTTGTTGACAGTGATGACCTGATCAGTTCACAAATGGTAGAGTATTTATATCAGTTGCTTATTTTACATGATGCGGAATTATCAGTCTGTAATGTTTTGCATTTTTCTGATGGTGAAACTCCTGTCTTTTCTCATGTTTCCACATATACGGCTGTAGATTTTGAACGTGATACTGCGATGTGCAGTTTTTTGTTTCAAAAGGAGATATCTACTTCTGCATGTGGCAAGTTGTATAGTCGATGTCTATGGGATTCTGTGGAGTTTCCATCGGGGAAACTGTTTGAGGATAATTTGGCTTTATGCGAAATTCTTTCAAAGGTTGAACGTGTGACATATGGCGATGCCTGTATGTATGGATACAGGCATCGCGATAACAGTATTACGACTAAGTCTTTTTCCATTCGCGATCTGGATATTTTAGAAATCGGCCAAGGTGTGCTGTGCCGTTATGAGGGTGAAAGCGAAGCAGTTCGAGAGGCGGCAATTGCTTATCAATGCAGCAATTGCCTGCGGATATATTTGATGGCTCCAGATGACGAGGAATACCGTCCGGCGTTAAAATACTGTACAGACTATTTGAATGAGCATTGTCATGCGGTACTTAAAAATAAGGCAATACGCTTTAAACTCAGGGTCGCTCTTCTTTTATATTCATTTAAAATACCCAGAAAAGCATTTATTTTTATTCATAGCAAAATCGGGAGATGGAAGTGATGTTAAAGACGATTCATGTAACCTGTCCCTACAGGAGTAAAAAATCGGATTTTGTTTTCTCTTTTTACTATGTTTTGTTTTTTTTCTCTTTGTTTTTGGATGATGTTGGTGTAAAATTTCAGACATTGCTACTAGTTTCAAAGCTAGCGAAGCTTATCGTATTATGTTTATTAGCGGGAATTATTTTCACGTCACATGTAAGGC
>CACXDE010000458.1 GCA_902766305.1 uncultured Ruminococcus sp.
ACGATACAATCTACCGCTTCGATGCGGTGATACAAAAGAATCCCGAAATGGATGCAGCATATATTATCTTTCCCTACGATATCCGAAAGGAATTCGGTAAGGGCAGAGTGAAAGTCCATGCGACCTTTGACGGCGAGGCATATGATGGTAGTATTGTCAATATGGGTGTCAAGGATGCTGACGGCAATGTATGCTATGTTATCGGTATTACCAAAGCTATCCGCAAGATAATCGGAAAGAGTTTCGGAGACATCGTAGCTGTCACTATTCGTGAAATAGAGTAAACATCAATAGGAAGTATCAGGGCTTGCAAAGAGAAACTAAAAGGACTCGCCTATGAATTGCTAAACTTGGTAAGAAACCAATGAAAATGAGGTACAAAAATGGAATTTCATATATTCGGAAATAAAAGTAATAAAGCTGTTGTCCTGATACATGGTGTTCTCACTCCGTGGCAGATATGGGAAAGACAGATCGAAGTCCTGAAAGAAAACTACTGTGTTATCGTTCCTGCACTGGACGGGCATATTGAAGAGCACGAAAGCGAATTTATATCCATAGAAAACGAAGCACAGCAGATAGAAGAATATCTGAGCAAAGAACAGATTGAAGATGTATTTGCACTTTGTGGATTATCAATGGGCGGTGTCATTGCTTATAAGATTTTTGAAAGACAGAACATCCGTATTGAAAATCTTATTATGGACGGCGCACCGCTTGTGAAGATGTCATTTATCTCCGAAAAGGCTATGACCGCGGCATATACAAGCATTATCCATAAATCCAAAAAGAGAGACAGAAAGACATTCGAAAACTTCAAAAAGGATTTTCTGCCGGAAAGATATCTTGAAAGCTTTCTGAAATTTGCCGATACAATGACTGACAACACAATAAAAAATATGCTTCACTCCGTATGCTCCGGCGGCTTTACTCCTGTTGCAGGTCAGCTCTGCACAAGAATACTCTATCTTCATGGAACAAAAGGGAATGAAGTTTATTCTAAGAAATCGGCTCAGAAAATGAAAAAGCATTATCCGGATATGGAGATAAAATGCTTTGACGGCTATAAACATGCCGAGCTTGCTGTTTATGAACCGGATAAATGGCTGGATACGGTAATTTCGTTTTTGAAGTAAGCATTTCTACATCTGCATAGTTATTCTTTCATAAATGTGAAAAGGGTAGCTGTGGGCGGCATGGGTATGATACAATGTTAAAAAGAAAGTCGATGGAGGGATCATCAAAATGGACGAATATACTTTTTCGGTAGTCATTCTTTTTCACAATGAAGAATGATATATAAGCGGGTTTATAGCCGGAAATTTGATGAATTCGGAGATTTCTATCTTATAAAAAATATTAAGATGACAAAACGCATTTTTACGGGCAGGGACAGAGAAGCAGCAGACAGGTTTTATTATGATGTCAGATGAGGTAAAATGCGGCTTATTTCTATAATGCCGGCTATATTATTAATGCTTTGGAAAATGGTTCGGTTCTTGTTATGGATGAACTTGATGCATCACTTCACCCGATGATCGTTATGAATCTTATCTCTATTTTTCATAATGACGGTGTAAATAAAATGAGTATTATCGTTAATGGAGGTTTTGAAAATGAAAATTTCAGATAAAATTGTTATTACACCCGGGATTTCCAGTATCATATAAACATCGCTCAGAATTCCCTGTGATCGTCTTATTATTCAAGAAGGTAAACTATACTCGTAACAGCAAAATAACGCGTACAGGGCTTATGTAGGCGTACAGAATCGCATTCAAAGAAATAGTTGTTTCCCTCCAAAAAACAAGCTGCCGACAAAATGATACCATTCTGCCGGCAGTTTGTGTATTTATTATTTTGTTATGTCGGAAAAAAGTTACGTTTACGAAAGCCGGCTGTCATAAATCTCCAGGCGGCTTTTCTGGGTGCATCTCTGCTCCTGAGTATCCGGTTCAAAACCCCCATATTTTTTACTCTCCCTTCAAAATTGGCATAAAAAAGCACCCATTCATTTCTGAACAGATGCTTACGCATGATATTTACTACTGTGCCTTTATTTCAAATGAATATAATATGTTGTTTTCCCTGAACCTTCTTTTTTGATATATCCTTCATTTACAAGTTTCCGGAGAGAACCTTCAATAGAGCTGATACTCAGTGAGGGACATAGTTCTCTGATATCCTGCTTTGTAAATCTACCGATCTTATTCATAGACGCT
>CACXDE010000459.1 GCA_902766305.1 uncultured Ruminococcus sp.
AAATCAGTTATGATATATAGAGGTACTTCAAATTGTTTCAGCAAGGAGGTCAGAAATTGAAGGATATCCTGATAAAAAGATTAAAAAGACATGACGAAGCTGCTTTTGAAGAGGTAATGAACAAATATCTTCCGTTGGTATCAAACATTGTTTACAATATAGGCAGAGATAGACTTTCTAAGGAAGATATGGAGGAAACCATCTCCGACATTTTTGTTATACTCTGGCAAAACACAGATAAGATCATGGAGGGAAAATTACAGGGCTATCTTTGCCGCATTGCAAGAACAAAGGCATTGGATCGACTGGCTGCAGTAAAAAAGACAGAAACACTTGATATTGAAGAGTTTGAAATGCAGAGTGACTTCTCAATGGAGGTCACTGCCGAAATTGACGATGTAACTGAGCTATTGCATAAGCTGATAGACGAACTGCATGAACCAGACAGAGAGATCATGCTGCGATATTATTATTATCAGCAGACAGCACCGATGATCGCAAAGATACTCGGAATGAACAAGGAAACCGTAAATTCAAAGCTTCGCCGCAATAAAGAAAAGCTTCGTCTGAAATTAAAAGAAAGGGGTTATGCGCCATGAAGATTAATATTTCCGATGAGATGGGGAAATGGGATGTTTCACAGCTTATCACTGATGATCCCCCTGCGTTCGATTTTCAGAAGATAAAAGCAAACGTCCGAAGCCGAACTATAGATATGGAAAAGCCGAAAAGAAACGGAAAAAGAATAAGACTGTTTGCGGCTTTAGCGGCAGCAGTTGCTGTCTGCACCGTAAGTGTCACAGTGCTTGCTGTAACCGGAGTATTCAGCAACATTTTCGATGGTCATTTTCAAGGCGAAAGCTCGGTGCTTGATGTCTATGACGGAGGCAATGTCCGGTTTGAGAGTGATGTTCCGGGGCTTGAGGGAAAGCTGTTAGGCATAACAGACAATGAAAACGCTTGCTTTGCCGTCATTGAGCTTACCAAAAATGACGGCAGCACCTTTGCAGATGAAGGCTATACAAGCCTTATGAAAGGTTATTGTTCAAACACAAATGACACCAGCGCCAACTGTTGTATAAATGCTGTTTCGGCAAGCGGAACCACTATCAGTTTTGAGAGCATGACAGGCGTGAATGATGTGCAATACACTATGAGTGATGATCGCAGAACAATGACAATGACCCTCGGTATCAATGCAGACAGCAGTGATATACAAAACGGAAGGCTGACGTTAAGAAACAATTACTATACCGCATATAAGGTTATACAAACTCTTGCGGAGTTTGAAAACAATGATGCGTCCACTGCACCTGCGATACGGAATATATGTGATTTAAACTCCATATCGCTGACGGATACCAATATGGCATATAACGGCAGTAATTGGGAGCTTCAGCAGATAAAATACAAAAGCTATGCTTTGCCCTTTGTGATGAATATGGAAATCAATTACGACAAGAAGGATAATTCATAAAAAGGAGGTCATCATTATGAAAAAGCAGGTAATCATTTCAGTTATGCTCATTGCCGTTTGTCTTACGTTGTGGGGATGTGCCGGACAAAGCGAAAAAAACGGGCAGAACGATCTTAGCTCTGTTACAAAAAGCTCGGTCATTGAGTCAGACGATACCTTTGAGATAGCCGACAGCTTTGATTATGTGAACGATCATCAGTATCAGTTCGACAGTATGCTTTTATCTGACGATCATAATACGGCACGTTCCGAGAAGGGCTATTATTTCAACATCAGCGGATATCTGATGTTTTACAATGAAAGCACTGGAATTACGGATTACGTCTGCTCGGTTCCTGGATGTAAACATCGTTCCACAAAAAATGATCCGGAATATGATGTGTCTTTCATTGATTTGGATAGCTGTAATGCCCATATAGGAATAAACTGTGGGATATACTATAACAGCGGAAATATCTATTACGGAAGATGTATTTATTCTGACAACACAGAAAACAAATATGAGATTGTGCGCTTGTCAACGGATGGCAGCAACAGGAAGGTTCTGGCAGAAATTCCTATCAAGGGTACTTTTGATATCTATACCTACATTAAGATGATCGCTCACAGAGGATATCTGTATTATTCCGTATCGTATGTAACGGATGACACGGAAGCTATGCATATGAGACCTGAGAGTACAGCGCTTTATCGTCTTGATCTGAACAACGACAAGGCACAGCCCGAAATATGGCTTGACAGCACCGACTTTGAAGAAATTGGCAATCCTGTTATAAGCGAAATGTCAGCCTACGGTAACAAGCTTTTTTTCAGAAAAGAAACCTATTCGCTTATGAATTATCCGGATGTAGCGGACAAGCGGCGTTTCCCGATGTTCTGGGTCGATATAGATTCAAAGAAGATAACCGATATGGGTGAACATTATGAGATGCCCGAAGAAGCCACACAGTTGAATGATTTTACCTTTCTTAACGACAATCTGCTCCTCAGATTATGGAATAAGGATGGTTTAAGCAAAGAGCTTTACACCTTGTCATTTGACGGTCTGGATGTCAAAAAGTTTTTTACTCTGCCAGATAACTATTCCTGTCTGATCTCCGATGCACAATACATTTACATTATCGGTCCCACTTACAATCCGGCCAGCAAACTATCCGATTATAAAAACGCCCTTATGACTGTAAGAATTTATGACCACCGTATGAAGCTGATAAACACCGCAGATGTATTTGTAGGTGACAATTATAAGGTCGTCAGGCCGCAGTCGGAAAGTAATGATATCAATTACTTCACCAATTCCTTTACCCAGCTTGTCGGTTCAAATAGGACTGTTTTTACATGTGCAGATGATAAGCTGATGATCTGCGGTGTCATAAGAGAAGATTACCACCTTCCGAGTATAAACAGTATCCCGACGGAATATTATCCCTATGTAAAATTCATAGAAAAAAAGGAGCTTCTGAAAAAAGACGGCAATCTCTTATGTAAGGAAATATTTGTATCCGAGCAGCTTACACCCTATGATAGCTGAAAGACGCATTATCTGTATTATTTTGAATATATAAAGTAGAAATTTCACCTTACCAATTTATAAAAACGGGCAGACATTCTGAAAATTGAATGTCTGCCTGTATTCGCTATATTGAATTGTATTTATTACAACAGATCCATAATAACAGGAAAGGC
>CACXDE010000460.1 GCA_902766305.1 uncultured Ruminococcus sp.
CTTGCTGAAAAGCAGGCAAAGAAGGAGAACGACAATCGTCTGAAGGAGCTCAAGGAACAGCCTGTACATAAGATGAACCATCAGAATCAGAAGGGTCAGCCCGTAAACAATAACGATCAGCATAACCGTAATAAAGGCGGTCTTAAAGGTCCGAATAAATGACATATGATACTTTTCTCCCGTGTCCTTTGCCAGGGTGCGGGAGAAAAATAATTTTATACAACCTTTTGAGAGTAATAGCCTTCAAAAATGGCTTTATATTGGGATAAAAGCATCGAAGAAATAACTTCACTTATTCCTATCCTGATTTGTAGTGATATTTAGAAAGTCAAAACAAAAATAAAAGAATTGTTAGTATAAATTCTGATTATTCTTTTTTCTATCCAGCCCTGCTCCGGCGGGGCTGTTTTCTTCTCCAAATTTATGAACTATTAACAATCATATTACAAAAACCGCCGCCCCTGAGTGTTTTTCCACGGGACAGCGGTGTAGTGTTTATTTGACTTTTTCTTTCGGAGCCTTGACGAGTGCAGGCTCGTTTTCCTCCCTGACTGCCGGAGCTTTTCTTATCATTTCCTGTCTCGTTTGAGCAAGCAGTGCGGTCAGTGCCTTGCCATCATTGACAGTTGCTGCATTCATGGCTTTTTCGGCAGGAGTATCATTGACCATCTGTATGAAGTCGTCCCTGTTCCTGATGTCCTTTGAAGCGGATGCAACTTCATCCCTGAACGTTGTCTCGGAGACCTTATTGATGCCCACATTCTTATACGCTTGAGCGACCATACTTACAGCAAGGATGTCCGCAAGCTGATCCTGCACCTCAACAGCCTTCACTTCATCCATGCTTCTGCCCTGAGCCGCCAAGTCGACTGCCTTTTTCAGCTTATCAACCGCATTTTTCATGGCCTTTTTCTCGACGTAGCCGGAGAGCAGCTTTTCCTGCTTGCGCTTTTCTTCGGCGAGCTTATTCTGTTCGTATTCGTTTGCCTTCTTAGTGATCTCGTCTATTACAAATTCCTTTACAAACTCGTCCATTTCCGTCGAGCCTTCAAAGCGTTTCATACCCATGTCGGTCTTTGGCTTCCATTCCTTATCAGTTTCGGAAACACCCGCATTTTTCCTGATCTTCGTCTGATATGCGACGTTTGCTTCATATACCTCGAGCATTTTTTCGCGCACCTTAGGATCATCGGTCGCACGGCCGTCTGCCTGCTTTATCAGGTCATTCAGCTCAGTCGCCTTCTGACGGAGTGTCTTTATCTCATCTGAATCCGAATGCACCCTGAAACGTCCGGGCTTTGCATTGAGCTTATCAATTATCCTTCCGCACTTTGCCGAAAGGTTCATATTTTCCTCTTTTTTTTCCCTGACATCGTTTTCACGCTCAAGTTGTTTCTGATAATTCTTCTCGGACTGAAGCACACAGTACAGATCGACTACGGCGTTCATCAGCTTGTTGTCCGTGACTTTATCCGCTTTAAGCTCGTCCTTTTTATTAACATCTACAGCAGATGTATTTTTTGCATATTCACGACAGGCCTTTAGCAGCTCCTCTCCGGCGGCTGCCTCTTTCGCTTTGTCAGGCGCAGAGACGTATTTTCCTATACACTTACGGACTTCGGCGAGTTCGCTGTTCTTTGTTTTCGAAAGAAGCACCATCTTATCATACTTCTTGTCAAGCTCCTTTTTGCGTTCCTTTTTGCTGGCGAATTTTATATGCTGCGGATTATCTACGAACCAGTTCTTGACCACCTCGCGGAGATCTTTCTGCCTTGGGTCATTATCATTAACGATTTGTGAATGCTGGTTTACAAGATTCATTACATTATCTACCTGAGAATACTTCGTGACACGGATAAGATTTCGCTTTTCATCAGTAAGATAAACTCCCTCCGGCAGCTCGGAAATGCCGCTGCCGCGATAATACTGCTTGTCCTCTGCATTGAAATAGCCCCACTGATGTGCGATGCCGTCATCCTTATATGACATCTGAGACTTATCAGCACCCTC
>CACXDE010000461.1 GCA_902766305.1 uncultured Ruminococcus sp.
ACTGATAAGCTTTATCAACTCCACATTCCACTTTCCACATTCCACATTTTAAAAAGTCTCACATTTTGTGTTGTATTTGATCAGGTTTTATCGTATAATTGGATAAGATATTACTCAGGCTTTACAGCCACAGGAGGAGCGAAATGAAAAACCGCCCGAAATCTGTAAAAATAATTTTATCCGTACTGGCTTGCGTTGTGATCTTTTGTTTGTCGGCAGCTGTATATATATTGATCGAAACAAAAGACCCGTTGACTTCAAACGCAGTCTCAGCTGAAACATATGAAAGCTTCAATTATACGGTACTTGAAGACGATACCGCTGCTATAACAGGCTATACCGGCAGCGACAAGGCTGTGTATATTCCTGATACGATCAATGACCACATTGTAAGCTGTATATGCAGTAATTCGTTCAGCAACACTCATGCGGCCTCTGTCAGCCTTCCCAAAACAATACAAACAATAGAAAAAAATGCCTTTTCCGGATGCAAAAACCTGAAATCAATATTTATCCCCTATGCTGCCGTAAATATAGATGAAGGCGCCTTCGGTCTCAAAGATGAAGGAACTCTGTATCTTGATACCATTACAGGTATATCCGGTTCGGCGGCAGAAAGATTTGCTGAGAAAAACGGGTTCAGCTTTTTTGCCGCAGACTTTGAAATAATTGAACCTGCTTCTATAAATCTGACAGAAAGCCTGACTCTTTTTATAGACGAAAAACAGACTATTGAAGCGGCGGTCTATCCTTACTACGCTACTGACACAAGCGTCAGCTGGGAATCATCTGATGACAGCATTGCTGCAGTCGAAAACGGAGAGATAACCGGTCTGTCTATTGGTACTGCCTATATTACTGCAAAAACCGCCAACGGTATGACTGATACCTGCAAGGTCGTTGTCACAACAAAAAAAATTCCGCTGTATAAGTTTTTTAAGGCTGTAAAACAGCACCCGGAGCTTCCTACCGGATGCGAGATAACCGCTCTTACATCAGTTCTGAATTTTTACGGCTACAATGTCAGCAAGCTTACAATGTCGGATAAATACCTTGAAAAGGGCGATGCTCTGAAAACAGATTATCATACTGCTTTTGCCGGAGAACCAAGAAGCGAAAGCTCCTATGGATGCTATGCACCGGCAATAGTGAATGCCGCAAATAAATATCTTATCGAAAACAAATCCATGCTCAGAGCTGAACAGCTCAGCGGATACAGCCTTGATGAATTGCTGAAATTTACAGATGACGGTACTCCTGTTATCGTCTGGACAACGCTTAATCTCTGGGAAAGCACTTATACTGAGAACTGGAGTGTCGGCAAAGGAAAGACCGTAACGTGGCTTGCCAATGAACATTGTATGATTCTTGTCGGCTATACGAAAGACAAGGTTTATGCCGCTGATCCCGAATACGGAAAAATCAAGACATACAGCAAATCTCTGTTCAACAAAAGATATAAGGAGCTTTTCAGTCAGGCAGTAATACTAAAATAATTTACAAAAAAAGACCGATGAACGCATATTATCTGTGTTCACCGGTCTTTGTTTTTTGTCTCACTGTTCACATATAGTGTCGAATACTCTTTTACAGCTGTTGTCATCAAAGTATTCATAGAAGCTTTCTATTCTGTCCGTATATTCCTCTGTATTCTGACAGTCGTTCTTTACACAATTAATGATCTCATCAACAGTAGTTTCAAGATCATAGCATACCGGTCCGAAGCCGTTGTCCTCATAGCTGAAATATCCCTTTGTATAGGAATGCTCGCCTGAGAAAAACTGCTCCTTATCAAACTGAGAGTAAACAATCGGCTTTTTCAGGAAAGCAAAATCAAAGAACACACTTGAATAGTCAGTTACAAGAAGCGCAGATGTAGTAAACTCTTTCTGGTAATCAACATATCCGTGATTAATGTCAAAAACATCATTGGGAGTGAAGTCTATCCACTGCTCACTGTGTATCGGGTGCATACAGAGTATACCCTTATATCCGTGCTCCCTCATACAGTCACACAGCCTTTTGTCGTTGATAAGGCTGTTATAGAATTTAAAGTA
>CACXDE010000462.1 GCA_902766305.1 uncultured Ruminococcus sp.
ATTGCTGTCAAAATAATCAACAGTTTTTACACCATCAGTATACTCCATATGACTGTTTTCTTTGTTGTAAGAGCCTGTCATTTTCCAACTTGTAGATTTAGAAGAGCTGTTACTCCAACTTACTGAAATTTCAAACGTATTGTTTCTGACACGGGTAATACTTACGCTGCATCGGTTGTCTGTCCATTTTCCGACATATGAATCTCCCTCCGGATAATAGTTATTATCCGGTGATGTACTGCTCTCGACGCTGGCTTCTTCAGATATTTCTGAATACTGATTTGTTTCCACAGAAGCTTCACTTTCTTCTTCAGAAATAACAGATGATTCATCCGGATTTTCTTCTTTATTATTATTGCTGCCATTAAAAAACAAAACGAGAACAATAAAAAAGACAAATAATGCACCAGTAATACAGATCATTACTATTAATCTGGGTCTTATCTTTTTATTTTTTCCATGATTGCTGATAACGTCATCTGTTGTTTTTAAACCGCCGGATTCAGACTTTTTAACTTCATAATCAGTGTTCTGATAAACATTTTCCGGTCTCATCTGTCCAGATACTTCCATGCTGCTATATTTTATAGTATTATTTATTTCAGCATTTTTCATCGGATAATTTGATTTGCTCCCGTTACCGACACTTAAATTAGGAGCGGATCGGTATTCTTTTTCCTCGTTTATCTGTCTGATATCTGAACTGCTGCCGGGCATACCCGTATCTATAAGCTGTTTTCCGCAGAAAATGCAAAAATCACTGTCATTATCGATCTTCCTGTTACAGTACGGACAAAACCTCAAACCCATGCTGTCAGAAATATCATCTGTGTGTTCCGGTATATCCTCAAAAACAGACCTGCCGCATTTAGGACAAAAGATACTGTCGCTGTCAATTTTCGTATTACAGTACGAACAGTATTTTTCATCCTCACCTGTATCAACATTATCATCTACAACCTTATCGAAAACCTCCGCTTGAAAAACAGACTTTCCACATTTTACACAGAATACGCTGTCATCATCTATTAACGATTTACAGTGCGGGCAATACATAATTTCACCTTCCCCGATCAATATGAACTGTAGTAAAGCTCTCCCAGCGTTGTATAAGG
The DNA here is from genome assembly GCA_902766305.1 of uncultured Ruminococcus sp. Taxonomy (GTDB): domain Bacteria; phylum Bacillota; class Clostridia; order Oscillospirales; family Acutalibacteraceae; genus UBA1213. The sequence continues at coordinate 1,116 of CACXDE010000462.1, forward strand.
AGTAAGCGGTGTTGAGTATTCGTTACCTTTACTCTTAGGAATAATAGTTCCGCTGCTGTCAAAAACAAAATCTTCTGTATTAATACTGGTTCCATTGTAAGCCTGAACCTGGAAGATCTTTACCGCATTTGCTGTGTATTGTCTTGCAGAATTTGAAGCGCCGGTCTCAGCAGCCCATGTACAGTATTCACCATTATTCTCCTTGCTTTCTGTTGTAATAGTGCCTGACCTTACACCCGAATATACAGTTCTACAAGCATTATTAAGTACATCAGCATCCAACTCAAGGAAAGACAAATTTGCCGAAGTTTCATATTTTTCTATAAAACCGCTTATCATCTGAATATTGAATGGCAGCAATGTAAGAGTAATAAAAATAATTGTAGCAACTGACCATGCAAATCCTATATTATTCGGTTTACGATCAGTTAATTTTTTCTTTAAGTTTATATACACCATGATACTTATAATTGCAAAGATCAATGATAATAAACCCCAGAAAATTATATTGAGACAAAATGAAAATTCATCAAATGATTTTACGGATTGTGTATCCTCCGACATAGATTGTACTATACCAATGTAAGCAGGGAAGAAAAAGACAACTGAAATGACAATTGTATATATAATATTTGCTGCTGCACCGAGAATCACAGACATGATCTCTTTTTTTCTGAGCTTTTCCAACTCAAAATAATTGATCAGCTTTGCAAAAACATTATCGTTATCAGACGAACCGACTGTTTTCGATTTACAGAATGGGCAAAAAGCCGCATTGAACCCTATCTTCGCACCGCAGCTTACGCAGAACTTCATTCTTGCTGCTTTATTACTTTCATAATCTTTTTCTTTGTTTGATATTTTTTCATTCCCTGATTCAGCATTACTTTTTTGCAACTCTTCGACAATCACAGGGGCATTTTCTTCATGAATTGTTGTCTCTGTTTTTTTATTTTCTTTTTTGACAATATTCTTGCTGCAATATTTGCAAAAAACACTATCGTCTTTTATTTCTTTTCCACAGTATTTGCAAAACATATAATTACTCCGTTCTCTTTATTCTCCGTCATAATATAACTCCACACTATCTTCATCAGTTTTCAGAATCATCTTATCAATGTCGGTATTAGAACCACTCGGAAAATAGAATTCAAACTTTTCTTTAACTGTAGTACCTGATGAAATTTCGGTTGAACCATATCTTGAAATCCAATTTTCTTTAACTACACCGTTATTATCAAGCTTTAAATTATTCTTAAACTTGCATGTATTAAAGGTTATATTGGTAACATCACAAAAAACAGAAATGGTATTACTATCTATATACGGACTTACTTCAACTTTGACACCGGTAACCTCCAATGAAAAGCTCTTATCATTTCCGAACCATGATTCTGTACTTGAGATTAACATTGGTACTAAACTTGTCTGATAGCTCACAGAATGTGACCCGGTCGGTTCTGAAGGAGTTGATTCATACATATATTCGTAATCGTCTTCATCGGGTTCAGGAATGCTTACATATTCAGCATGTTTGCTGCTAACATTAAATTTATTAACATCACATTGAGAAATCATAAGAGCAAAAATTATCAGACTAACTATAGTAATAATTATTGGCTTGATATAGTTAGTATTATTTACCGCAGTTTGCGAGGAACATATATTATTATCAGATTGATCAGTCTTATTATTTTCTCCTCTATACTTTCCGCACTTTGGACAATACTTAGATTTTGGATTGATTTTGTAACCGCAATTCTTGCAGAAAAAATAGGGGGAGATCGTATGGGCACCCGAAACAGGAATTGTTCCATTATAAGCCGCTTTATCTTTGGCTGCCGACACTACACTGATATTATCCTTTACATACGATGTTTCTGATCTGGCAGGAACTACTCTCAGACCGCATTTCTTGCAAAACAGTGCATTCTCCGGGAGAAGTGTACCGCATACGCTGCAAACTGCCGACTTCTGCTCAACTGCTGTACCACATCTGTTGCAGAACAAAGAATTATCATCTATAACAGAATTACATTTTTTGCAGATCATTTTTTCGCCCCCTTGTTTTATGTAAAAATTCATCTTATTCTGCTATCCACAATAATAAAATGTCAAATTTTATATAATTTAAATCTATTTTTTTAACTAAATATATCATATTTTCAAAATTATGTCAATATTCAGGATATAAAAAGCTGCACTTACAATACAACGTGAGTGCAGTTTTTCCTATAAATCAGCAGACAGAGTTACACTGCTTGCCATAAAAAATCAATA
>CACXDE010000463.1 GCA_902766305.1 uncultured Ruminococcus sp.
ATTCGGTCTTCCATGGAAGGAAAGCTACGATCCTGATCTTGTTGATTAATATATGATTTAGTGGAGCTGTCGCACTAAGAAAGCGCATTATTCCTATGTGTATGCAAGGAAATTGACGCTTGTTTCGCTGCTGACGCAGCGACCAAAGGCTCTGCTTTTGGAAACCGCAAGCCTTTTAAAAAATGCTTGACCAAAAACTTTTAATTTTTCTATGATTTCTCTGAAGTTAGTGCGACAGCCCCCTTGAAATTCATATTCTGATTATCTGCCGTCTCTGTGCTTGAGGATAACGCCTATTGTCTGAAAAATCAGCTTAAGATCAACTCCGACGCTTCTCTCACGGATATATTTCCTGTCAAGCTCCATCCACTCTGCAAACGAAATATCATTTCTGTTGCGGCTTGCCTGCCAGTAACAGGTAAGACCGGGTTTAACTGCAAGTCTCATCCTGTCCGTCTCGCTGTACTGTTCAACCTCTTTCGGAAGAGGGGGACGGGGACCTACAAACGACATATGTCCAAGAAAAATATTCATCATCTGGGGCAGCTCGTCGATATTTGTTTTTCTGAGAAACTTTCCTATGCCTGTAATCCTGGGGTCGTCTTTTATCTTGAATACAGGTCCGTCAGCTTCATTCATTTCCATAAGGTCTTCTTTTTTCTCTTCTGCGTCAATACACATTGTACGGAATTTGTAAAGTCTGAAAATCTTACCGTTTTTTCCAACTCTGTCCTGAATAAAAAAGGGATGTCCTTTCCTGTCATACAATGCAACAAGCACAGCTATCAGCAGATAGAACCAACAGAAAGCAAGCATGAACAAAAAAGATACTGACAAATCAAACAGTCTCTTTAAAAAATCAAAGACCGGTTTTTTCTCTATTTCCAATCCAAGCACCCCTTAATTTATTTATTGCGACTACAGTTAAATATATTACAGCCAAATACCGAATATCTTCTTAGGCTTTTTCATCATAGGCTCATCAACATATTTACCCCTGAATACATTCCTTGCATTTCTCTCAAACCAGTCAACATAATCCTCGCCATACTTCTTGCTTATCCGCATAAAGCCTTCCTTCATGTTAGGACAGCGGTTCTTCATATTATGCGCATCCGAGCTTATCAGCTGTGCCATGCCCCACTTTATATACTTCATAGCAGTTTTATCATCATCAATAACTGCTCCCGAATTTACCTGGGCGACACAGCCCTGTTCTATAAAATCATACAGCTCCACCGGATTTTCTGCAAAATACGGGTATCTTTCCACATGGGCAAGAACAGGCTGATATCCCCTGTTAAGTATATCCACTATCGTATGCTTAAGACCATAAGGGCGGCGGTCTGTCGGCAGCTCTATCAATATATAGTTCGTATCCTCATAGCAAAGCGGATCCAGATCCGTTTCATTCAATTTAGTAGAAAAATAAATCTCACAGCCAAGCTTGAATTTTATCCCAAGCTCCTTCACCTCAGGCACAGCCATAAGCTTGTCAAAGCTCTTCTGGCGAACCCTGATAAATTCTTCCGGATCTATGCGGCTGAAATTAAAGTGCGGTGTAAACGCTATAGCCTGAACTCCCTGACTTTTTTGTTCTTTCAGCATTTCGAGCGATATTTCTTTATTTTTTGCCCCGTCATCTATCGACGGCAATATATGGCAATGCAAATCTATCATTATTTTATTATCCTTAAATAAAAAACTAAGTAAACTGTAAAAAACAATATCCATAAAGTATGGATATTAACTGACACAAATACAGCAGGTGTGTGCCGGGGACGGAACACTTCCTCCCGGAAAGAACACACCTGCACATATATTTCAGTCTTACGCTCCCTTGTTAAAGGTCTTTGCATCTATAGCAGGTATCATTCCCAGTACAGGGACACCAAGAGTACTTGTCAGTTCCTCTTCTGTTTTGAAAGTGTTATTGATAAATTCCTTCAAAAATACTATAGCGAGCATAAGCACAAGACCTATCAGCGCGCCAATAAGACCGTTTCTGGTATTATTAGGACTGACAGCTGCTCCGCCGTTAGTCACTCTTGCATTACTGATAGTCTTTACAGAGCCAGCCGCCACTATCTCCTGTATACGGGGCGGCGCAACCTTTACTATCTCTGCAACAACCTTTTTAGCATATTCGGCATCCTTATGAGTCATCTTTATCTCAATTATCTGTGTTGAATTAAGTGTGGACACCTTGATATTTCCCTTAAGCTGGTCACTGCTGACTGCAAGACCAAGATCCTGTATAACTGTGTTCAGTACCTTATCTGATGTGATTATCTCAGAATAAACATCTGCAAGGCTCTGGGCTGCCGAAATTTCACCTGAGCTGATAGTAGATTTACTGTTGCTGAGGTTATTCACGATAAGCATAGCGCTTGCCTCATATTTCTTGGTTATAAAGAACCTCGAATAAATATAAAAACCTGCCCCGAATACAGCCGCTGCCAGAATCAAGGGAACGATATTCTTTTTCAGAATATTCAATATCGAGCTGAGATCAATTTCCTTTTCCGAACTTCTTTCAATCTTTTCTTCCATTATCCCGAACCACTCCTTAAGGAAGTCATAAAAATGCAAAACAAAGACGTTTTACCGCAAAAAAATACATTACTCCTACCCAATCATTATACAGTCAATGGTCTGATTTGTCAATCGTTTTTTTACCTTAATAGAGTTTGTTCATTCTACAAATAAATGTGCAATTTGCAAAATACACATTACAGCTTCAAAGCTGACGGTAAGGGGACAATACCTGTAAATTCCTGTATTCTTTGCGCGTCTGCAAGTCCGAAGCTGAAAGAAGACGCACATCCGCATACTGTCCCAAGATGAAGTGCCCGGATATAGTCACCTGTTTTTTCCATACCGGCAATAAATCCGGCAATCATAGAATCTCCGGCGCCTACTGTACTTATCGTCTTTCCGGTGACACCAGGACTGTAGTACACCATACCGTCAGAGCAGCACAATACCGCGCCTTCACTGCCAAGTGATACTATAACATTTTCCGCGCCCTTGTCTTTAAGCTTTTCAGCATATTTTACTGCATCTGCTATACTGTTTATATCCGTACCAAACAGTTCTGATAATTCCTGTCTGTTCGGCTTTATAAGATACGGGTGATAGGTGAACTACCCATTGTCTAAAGCCAATGGGCTTCCTGCTTCATCGTCCTCGTAA
>CACXDE010000464.1 GCA_902766305.1 uncultured Ruminococcus sp.
CCGAAAGCCTTTCTTTATTTTCTACTTGTGTAGTATAACACATTAAAACTCTCTTGTCAAGCATTTTACGATATAAGTTGTAAGTATCGTAAGTTGTAAGTTATAAGTTATAAGTTGTAAGCTCAAAGCTTAAGTTCAGAATTCTTCTCTCTTTGTTTCAAAAGCTTGCTCCCACTGTCATTCTGAGTAGTGATCCAGTTTTTTAAAGCTGTGGTACTTTTTGATTTGACAGTAATGATGTACTTTGATATTTTCAGAAACTAAGCGACGAAGAATCTTTAGTTGAAGTCGTAAGTTAAGTTATACGTGCTGTTAACTGACGTCTTCCAACTTACAACTGACAACTGATAAGAAGAAATCTTAAGTTTTCTTAAAATAAACTTTAAATAAGCTTAAATCTTTTCAATGTTATCCTAACGAATTGTTTACCAAATGCTAACAAAATGTTACCAAATTATGAACAAACATATGATATCATATAGTTACAGTAAAAACACGGAACACGAAAGTTTCCGATACATACTTCGCATGATCGTATGATAAGCTGACTATTGATAAGGGAACGGCAACTGCCGGGGATCTGTAAAGCGGAGTACTTAATAATGATTATAACTGCAGCAACTATAAAAAGGCATCCGCTTCAAAGCGGATGTTTTTTTGTAGTTTTTGTTCTAAATGTAAAATTATAGTTGGCGGCATTGCCTGATAACTATGGTAGAAGAAAAAAGCCTCACGTTAAGGCTCCGGCACCCCAAGGGCACTTCCTTCGGGCGCGGCTCGCCGGTTTTTGATTTTTTATGTCAGGAAATGTAGAATATGGAGAAATAATCTGATATAATGTAGAAAGGATTCCTGAAAGGAGGCGGCGTATGGGACTGGGAAAAAAGAATAAGCATACTGTGAAAAGAATAAAGAATAAAAACAAAAAAAATATCAGAAATATTTCTGAGGACAGCTATACGGATATTTCACATAAATATTCAAAAAACAAACGCCGTGAAAATCCGAAAAAAAAATCGTCCGGCGCTGCTGTTTTTGCTGTATTTTGTCTGTTTCTGACAGCGGCTGCAATTGCGGCACTGTTTTTCGGCAAGGAGATCAAAGCGGAGTCTGAAAGGATCATAGGTGATCTGAAACAGACCTTTGAAAGCAAGCCTTCTCAGGCAAGCCGGACAGTATCTGAGCCGGACGAGGAAGCTTCTGAAAATGAAACAGAGTGTTCTTCCTCAAAGCCGTCAGCAGCTGAAAATGATCCGAATGCGCCCAGATTGATAAAATCAGATAAGCTTCAAGGCAGCGAGGGTATTACATATAAGGTGTTCAACAACGGAACTCTTGAAATACAGGGAAAAGGTGAGATGAATACTGTAATGAATGATACCTTTGATACATCGAAGATAACCAGTGTGTATATAGGCAGAGGCATAACAAAAATCGGAAGCAGAGCTTTTGAAGGGTGTTTGTCAGTTACATCCGTGAGCATTTCAGATACAGTCACTGAAATAGGAGACAAGGCTTTTTCAGGCTGCGGATCTCTTTCAGGTGTAGTAATTCCCGGCACTGTAAAAACTATAGGCAAGGGCGCGTTTTCAATGTGTGATTTTATGAAGCGCATTACGCTTTGTGAGGGAATAGAGCAGATAGGGGACAATGCCTTTGCCTTTTGCGGCAGACTCAAAAATCCGATCATACCGAAATCTGTCAAGGATATCGGCGGCTGGGCTTTTGCAGGATGCAATGATATCACATTTATAGAAATACCAACTTCTGTAGAAAATATGGGAAGCTATGTATTTCATTCATGCTATAATCTAAGGACGATCTACATCCGGGGACGTACTGGTGAAATACCGGAGGGATGGGACACTCTGTGGGCTGAAAAATGCACAGCCGGAATAGTCTGGAAGATAAGCAGATAAATGTTTTTGCAGTTTTCGATTTGCTTACTATAGTTGGATAAAATAAAAAATTCTTCATTCATAATAAGTTTGGTATAATTTACGTTAAAAAATGAAAAGTAAAAACTATTCCCTGTAAGAGTTTTCTTTCTCTCGCAGGGAATGTTGTTTTTACACAAAATGCAAACCCATAAATACATATAGTAAATGTCAGGATTTTCGGCAGCTGGCTCGTTGATCATATCGCAAATCTGAATAGGTCTGATTTCGTTGACAGGTGTATCGCCGAAATAATTTGAAAGATACCTGACTGTTGACAGCGTTCTTGTAGCCGTCTGAAATTCCCACTGATTTGTACACAAACCATTTGTCCGCCAAAACATTGAACGGAGTATTTTCGTTATGCTTTGCTGTAGCTGCCATTTTTTCAATCTTCTAACTATGAATGAGCAAATCTGAAAACTGCACAAGCGACTTGTCATTCTGAGGAGCGATAGCGGCGAAGAATCTTTCCGATAATGATGCTTTCGTGGAAAAGATCCTTCGCTTACGCTCAGGATGACAGGTTTGGGATTGTCAGAATAACGAAATTATTGTGTATAATAACGAATTATTATAAATTTGCTCATTTATAGCTTCTAAGTGAATTTTTTTATAAAACGTCATTTATAAAGTCCTGTTGTCGGCTTGAAATATTTCCCCTCACTGTCATTCTGAGGAGCGCAGCGACGAAGAATCTTTCCGATTACGTTGCTTTTTTGAAGAAGATTCTTCGCTTACGCTCTTTCGGGATGTTTTCGAGTGGTGGAGCTGTTAAACTACCGGGGAAATGCTGATGAAATCTTTATCAGTATTTCCTTTGACTGTAAGATGGTCTTTATAGTATATATTTATTGCTTCAATTCTCAGAA
>CACXDE010000465.1 GCA_902766305.1 uncultured Ruminococcus sp.
CACGGCTTCATTTTCAAGCTGTTTTATAATGCTGTCACTTAGTCCAAGCTCCGACATATCAAGCAAAGCGTCCGGATCACGGGCAAATACACCGCTGCCGCTTGCCCTGTCCATTGTACGCTTGCCTGCCTGAGAGCCTTTTGAATGGTGATGACAGTAAATAACGGCTGTGCCAAGCTCCGTGCATATCTTGTCAAACTGGTTGCAGAATGCCGCCATCTGATCTGCGCTGTTCTCGTCACCGGTTATGACCTTGTAGATAGGGTCAAGGATGACGGCTATATAATTCTTTTCCCTTGCCCTGTGTATCAACTTTGGCGCAAGCTTGTCAAGCGGTATGCTGCGCCCTCTGAGATTCCATATATCAATGTTTTTTATGTTTTCCGGTCTGATGCCAAGCACCTTGTAAACATCCCTGAAACGGTGCAGACAAGAAGCCCTGTCAAGCTCTAAATTTACATACAGGACTCGCCCCTGAGCGCATTTGCGTTCAAGCCACTCTCCGCCCTCTGCGACTGCTATGCACAGCTCGATCAGACTGAATGATTTGCCTGCCTTCGAGGGTCCTGCAATGAGCATCTTATGCCCCTGTCTTAAAATACCGTCTATCAGACACGGCGCAAGGTCGGGCATATTATCCCATACCCCCGCAAGGTTTTCCGCATCAGGAAGCTCATCGTGCACCGTTTCGGTATATTCCTTCCACTCGTCAAAGCTTTTAAGACCTATATTTACAGCAAGAAGCTCCTGCCGCTTCCCATTTCTGATAACTCCGGGCATACGGGAAAGACGGGACGGATTTTTATTTGACGTATCGACTGAAAGTCCCGCATTCTGACAGACGCTGTACAGATATTCTACCCTGCGGCGGTATTCCTCACGGTTTGCGCCGTCAATATGTACGATAGCATGAATGCTTTTTTTACCGCTGTAAACAAGCGCCGCAACAGGGAGTTTCATCTCCTCTATGATGCGCCTTTGCTGTGCAGGCTCCATATTGTCACACTCTACAAGAGCATAGCGGAATTCCGTGACATTATCATTTTTTACGCCGCTGCCGTCAAGCGGGTTGAAGCGTATCCATGCGCCGGCTTCTTTGTTATAATCTCCGAAGGCTGCGCCTATATCATGATAATTTGAAAGTGCCTGAATGAGCTGACCTGCCGTCCTGTCGAAATGTCCCTTTGACGGCATGAACCGACCGTCCTTCTCCCAGCTTTCAGTAACATATCCGACATTATCATTGGATTCAAATATCGTTTCAAGATAGGTTATAAGCTGTTTATGATCTTCCGTCTGCGCCTTTTCTGCGGGATTGCCGCCGTCGTAGGATATCTCATCATTCCAGTCAAGTTCATGTTCCTCTGAGGTCTTGTAGCCGCTTTTATACGCCATCTGAAATACTGTAGCGCCTGTTATCGGCTCGGCGCTCCCGGAAAAGCTTTCCCATTTTCTTTCACATTCTCCGCTGTGATAACGACTGTCTGCTCTGCTCCAATCGTCCCATACGGACACGGGCAGACCTTCATTTTTCAGCGCCATGCCGACGCTGACCCACTCCTGATAGGTCAGTCCGGCAGGATCAATATAGTTAAGTGCTTCTGTAATATCGTTTATAATGGCTCACCTCGTTTCAAGTTGATATGATAATTTGAAACGTCTATCTCATGAGGTACTCGCCAGTCGTTGGCGGCTATCCTGTCTATCAGACTTTTTGCGGCTTCAAAATCCCATGTGCCGACGTGCCTGAACCCCTTGCTTTCAAGGAAACGTATCTGCTTTGGCGTAGTCAGTCCTGCATTTCTCCGCTTATCAAGGCGGTCAAGTATCATTTTTGCCTTACCTGCGTTGTCGATCTCATCAGGATAAATGCCGTACTTTTCAAGCGCCCTTTTCTGATTATCCGTAGGCGGAGACATCTCCCATCCGAAGGTCGGAACATAGGATGATAGATCCTCAGCCTGTATTGACATCTCGTATTGAAGCGGATCAACAAGCTTTCGTTTGCGCCGCTTCATTTCGTCAAGGGTTCTTGCAAGCGCTTCTTCCCGCTGTGAAACAACATCCTCGCTTGCCTGCTCTGCGGCTTCTTCTATATCAAAGGGAGTGCCTGCGTTTCCGGACATATTCTCCGTCATTTTCTTTGCGACCTCTTCATTTTCACAGATCAGATGTGCGGGTCTGCAAAGCTCATGCCTTTCGGTATGCCACAGGAAGTCAAGCAGCAGAAGGTTTTTCTTACCCTGACAAAGCCTTGTCCCTCTGCCCACCATCTGACAGTAAAGCGCCCTGACCTTTGTCGGTCTGAGAATAATAACACAGTCAACGGACGGACAATCCCAACCCTCAGTCAGAAGCATTGAATTGCACAGGACATTGTATCTGCCGTTTTCAAAATCCGCAAGTATCTGCGCCCTGTCCTCACTGTTTCCATTGACCTCTGCGGCATTAAAGCCGGTTTTATTCAGGATATCCCTGAATTTCTGCGAGGTACTGACAAGCGGAAGGAAAACAACCGTTTTTCTGTTTTTGCAGTATTTTTTCATTTCCTCTGCGATCTGATAAAGATACGGGTCGAGAGCTGTATCAATGTCACTTGCTTTGAAGTCTCCTGCCTGAACCGAAACACCTGACAAGTCAAGCTTCAGCGGGATAGTTACCGCCTTGATAGGTGAAAGATATCCTTCTTTAATTGCTTTCGGGAGAGTATATTCATAAGCAAGGCTGTCAAAAACCGTACCTAAGTTTTTCATATCGCCCCTGTCGGGAGTCGCCGTTACACCGAGGATATCTGAGTTGCTGAAATGCTGCAATATCCGCTGATAGCTGTCAGAAACTGCATGATGAGCCTCGTCAATGATTATTGTATCAAAAAAATCAGGCTGGAACATTTTCAGCCTTTTTTCTCTCATAAGCGTCTGAACGCTTCCGACAGTAACACGGTACCACGAATCAAGGCAGGAGCTTTCAGCCTTTTCAAGCGATGACCGGATACCGGTAGTTTTATACAGCTTGTCAGCTGCCTGTTCAAGCAGCTCACTGCGATGTGCGAGGATAAGCACACGCTTACCCTCACGCACACATTCTTCTGTTACCTTTGCAAATACGATCGTTTTTCCGCAGCCTGTCGGAAGTACGAGAAGTGTCCGGGAATATCCTTCCTTCCATTGCTGCTTTATAGCCGTAACAGCTTCGTTTTGATATGTTCTAAGTTTCATTATCAGAATGCACCCGGCTTCCATCCACCCATAGCAGGAGCTGCGGGAGCAATATAATCGTAATACTTTGCGATCTTATTATTTTCCTTTGTCTGCCCCTTATCATTGGTGTATTTATCAACGATAAGCTTGCAGCGACCCTTTGAACCAATAACGGCATTCCAGTTCATACGAACCTTTTCGCCCTGCTTTTTCTGACCGATGGAACGGAAAAACTGTGACAGCTTCCATTCCATTTTTGAATGAAGTACAAGATAATCCTTGACAACAACAGAATCCCTGCCGTTTGACACTCTGATATCAAGCACAGCCATATTTGACGGCGGTATACTGTCGCTGCCTTTTGAGCGGCTGCGCTCGAAGGATGTTACTTCAAAATCGTAATCTCCTTCCGGAAGCACGATAAATTCATCATCACGGGATATTTCATCATCCCATGCGTATTCTCTTTCATTTTCAAAACTTGACATATTATCAATCCCTTTCATTGTGTGTTTCGTAATAATAATCTTTAACCGTTCAGAACGGCAGGTCTATGATTCCTTCCTTTACTCCAAACTCGTAAAGCTGAGGAAATGCGGCTATCAGACATCCGTCAATAAAGTCTTTTGGATAGTTCTTAAATGGTGTTCCCGGCGGGAAATATCCTCGCTTTGCAACGATCTTTTCTATATCGCTGACAGTCATGCCCTGAACAATCATCAGATCAGCAAGGGCTTTCGGAACATAATCCGGAACAGAACTTCTGTTTTCACTCAGTACCGGAACGCCCTTTTCTTTCACTTCATCAATAAATGTTTCAAGCGGATCCTCTTTTGGTTGTTCTCGCTGAGCTTGCTGTACAGGCTCGCTATGCTGTACAGGCTCGCTATGCTGTACCGGCTGAGCTATCGAAGCAGTTTCCGCTTTACTTTTTGTACCTTCAACAACAGCTGATATGCTATTATAATCAAACGGCATGACATCAGGCAGATCACAGCGGTTTTTTGCATCCCATGAAGCCGTATGGCTTGTATACATAATACGCTGCTGCCCGCCCTGCCCCTTGTACTTATCGCCTGACTTGACTACAACGGTCTTGTAATTTGCAAACAACAGCAGATCGCTCCATTCTTTGAGCAAGGGAGAACACTGTTTTGTAAGCTTCAGCTCCCACCTGTCATAGCTGCCCATTTCATCAGGCTGTTCAACCTTACGCATCTGAGCATGAGCCGTAAAGACAACGTTTATTCCCTTATCGATCACTTCGGTCAGCTTATTGATAAGCTTTCCGAATTCTTCCTGAACATATGTATAACCCTTGCCCCAGCCAAAGTCTTCAATGCCGTCTTTATTTGCTCTGTCGCATACAGCTCTTATGCACAGTTTTTCCGCCCAGTCTGCTGTATCAATAACAAGCGTTCTGCATACATCCGGATTCTGCCTGACATACTCGACCTGCTGCATGAGCATTTCCCACGATGTCGGAGCGTCAAATCTTGCAACATCAAGCTGTCCCGTACTGCCCTCAGTGTCGATGAAAACAGGGTCAGGGAACTTTGAGGCAAAGGTTGATTTTCCCACGCCTTCCTGGCCGTAGACAACTATTTTCAATGCTTTTTTTATTTTCCCTTTATTAATGTTCATATAAATTTTTACCTCCAATTTTTTTAAAATTTACCCGGAGTCCACGAAAGCGGTGCCGACGCAGGTTCATTTTTTACATATCCATCTTCAATGATCACGGAACATTCATCGCCAGCAGATACTCGTGTTGCTATTGCCTGCAAGCCTTCTTTTTCAAGCCATTTTCCGAACTCCGAAAGAGTATCTATATCCATCTGTTCAAGCTTATCAAGCAGTACAAAGCCGCATTTTGGATTAAGCTTTCTGACAATAGCTGCTGCAACCTTCAACTGTTCACTTCCGCTCATATTATCCCAGGCATATCCTTTATATGTAAGCAAGCCGTCTTTTACTGACAGCTCCGGAAGCGGAAGATCAGAATTACTCAGCAAATCCGTTTTATCCTGCCTTACCTTTTCAAGCTGACTTGTAAGATCATCATATTCTTTCCGGTAAGCTTCAGCATCTATTTCAGCCTTTTCACGTTCCATGTTTTCTCGTATTTTACGATTAAGCATATCTATTTCAGCAATATTTTTTTCAAGCTCCGCTGTGCTTTCATCCTGAAGCTGCATTGCAGTTTTCTTCGCTGTTTCAAGCTCTGCAAGTGTTTCTGTAAGTTCCATGTCTTTTGCATTAAAAGTTTTTTGTAAACGATCAAGTTCTTTTTTTAAGAGCATTTTTTCACGACAAATAGTATTTGCTCTGTCTTCTATCCTGTTTACATATTCTCGCTTACGCTGATTTTCACCGTTTTGCGCAAGTATATCCTGCTGTTGTTTGATAAGTTCTGCCGCCGATATTGGTTCTTTTGGAAGTCCTGTGTGAAGCGGCAGCTCGTCAGCATATTTCTTTTTCCTGTCAGCTATCCTGCCTATCTCTGTCCTGCGATTATAGATTTTGTTTTCTTTGCTTTCAAGCTCATAGAGCTTGTCTTCTACACCGATTATCCGAAGAAGAATGTTAGCTTTTTCTTTGTTTGACATATTCATAAATCTTGGAAGGTCAAGCGCAAGCTCAGAGATAAAACTATCAAGCAGCTGTTGACCTGATTTTTTTCCGTTTGGATCAGTTACTTTCAAGGCACCGTTTTTTCCGCTGCGTTCAACAATCATACCGTTATCAAGTGTGATTTTTAAATGAGGCGGAACAATAGATCCTTCACGCTGAGGGTCTGACGGGCGAAATTTATTTCCGCCTAAAGTCCATGCAATCGCATCAATGACAGATGTTTTTCCCTGACCATTTCTTCCACCTATAATTGTCAGACCGTTTTCTGTCGGCTCAAGCTTCACTGCCTTGATCCTCTTAATATTTTCAAGTTCGAGCGTATTGATTTTCATAAGTTTACCTCCCGTATTCTCTGAACTTTCGTTTTTCCTGATGATAGATCTCCCTGCTGTGCTGTTCACGTTCCTCGATATCCTCATCCTTACCAATAATGATCCCATGTTCACGGAGTTTCTGATCTATGAGATACCACATTTCCGGTTTATCGACAGATTCATCTGAACGCTTTTTCATTTCCGTTGCAAAACGTTCAAGCCTTTTCTGGCCGAAGCCCCATTCTTCACACAGAACAAGACAAGCCATCTTGAAAACCCTGTTTATTGCCTGATCCTGTTCCTTTTTCCTTAGCTCCCAGCACTCATCCATGATCCTGTCTATCATCATCTTATCAGCTTTGGAAAGAGGTGTTTTAAACTTTGCTTTCAATCCTGTTCCCCCCTCAGCTAAAAGTAAGCGTTTTTGCAACGTCATAGACGACAGCAACACCGCTGTCTGCACCGATATCAACGTCTTTTATGTGTCCGTCCATGTATGTAATGCGGGCATAGATACCGATATAATCGCTGTTCTG
>CACXDE010000466.1 GCA_902766305.1 uncultured Ruminococcus sp.
CACAATAATTTCGTTATTCTGACAATCCTGAACCTGTCATCCTGAGCGTAAGCGAAGGATCTTTTCCACGAAAGCAGCATTATCGGACAGATTCTTCGTCGCTGTCGCTCCTCAGAATGACAAGTCGCTTGTGCAGTTTTTCAGATTTGCTCATTCATAGTTTACAGTAAATGGAGCATCTCTGAAAGAAGTCTTTCAGAAATGCTCCTGTTTTAAAGAATATTCAGTTTATCATACCGTATAGTCGTAATGGTTTTCATTGTAACTATAAACATCATAGTCATCTTCGTTGTCATAATAATCTGGATCATCAGTTACAAAGTGACCTACAATAACTCTGCTGTTAACTTCGTATCCCTTATGATTCAGATAGTCAACCGCATTCTTGTATGACAACGGTATAGTTATTGAAACAGTACCCAGAAGATACATATCACTGGTGTATCCATAAGAAGCTGCATAGTTTACAATAACTTTTACATAGAATTTTTCATTTGTCGTTGTATTACTATGTTTGTAGTATTCCTTATCAGCTAAGATATCCTTCTTGACAGCTGCATACAATCCCTTGATAAATTCTTCATCATATTTGAGCTTGATATCACTGCTTTCATATCCATCTATTCCGTTATCCTTGTAGTAGGTCAGTGAAGCTGAGTTAGGAAGCTTTCCGCCTACTTTTGCTCCGTCTGCTTCAAACAGTCTCTTGTTATCAAGTTTCTTAAACTCCTCAGAATTGTACAATTTCTTAAGCAAAGCTTCCATCTTTTCATAATCATAGTTAATGTTTCTGTCATCAAAAGATCTTGATGTTTTGAAGCCTACTTTTTTGTTATACTTGAAATAAAAGCTTGTTGACGCACAAAGAGGATATTTTTCACTGATCTCATCTCTATTATAATATTCATCAGACATATAAGAATAATAATTACTGTATCCTATATAGTAAGGACGTTTTACTGACTTGTTATATCCCTCGACTACAAGCTTATGAAGTTCAGTTATTGTTTTTATATTTTCGGGATCCTTAAATTCGTTTCCGTCACTGTAATCATAGCCTAAAGTTGCACTGCTGACATTGGAAGCAGAAGGAACATATGTATCAAGTCCAAGACCAGTCGTCATTAAGAAAACTATAGCAAGTGCGCCGACTGTTGTGCAGATGTATACAATAAGTGAGGGCAAAAACTTAGGCTTTGTTCCCCTTGCAAATATCAGGTGAAGGATTATAAATGCCGCAAATCCGATAGCTATGAACCAGAAGGAGAATACGAACATACTGGAAAAATCAGAAGCCGAAATAGTCGCAGCAGTCATACCGGCAAAACCGCCGCAAAGTACTGACATACCTGCTTTGATAACCATCGGAAGCCATTTAATGTTGAACTCATTCTGTGCTGTTTCAGCTTTGCGGGTCTTTGCGATAACACTGCCAAGATAAGTCACGGCTGCTGTAAAAATCAGTACCCATACAATAAGTAGCCATAAAGGTGTCAATGTGTCTGTCGACAGGTATCCGTCAAAGAAGTAACCGAATACATAGGGTGAAAACATTGTCATAAGAGGAGTAGTAAACGGATCATCTATATTTACACATAGAATGGTCGAAGAAAGCGCAGCTAAAAAGATGCCGACAATTCCGAACCACAATGCGTTTCCGCCAAGCGTTACAAGCGCTGTATCAAGCCGTGTTCCGCAGCAGTTTGCAATAAGCGCTGTAAAGCTGTATGCAGCGGCTATACATATTATAGTAAACAATATAATTGATAAGTCTTTGACAAAATAATCTACAGTGCGGCAGGTGAAACCCATTACCACAAATGAACCTATCGCAAACGGTGCTCCTACTGCTGTAATGCCGCCGAGAAGATGTGAAAAAAACATCGTTTTTCTTGTAACAGGCAGTGAGCCGAACATATCTGTGCTTCTTTTGTCATGCAGATAAGAAAACGTATTCAGGGCAGATATCAGCGCAAAAAGCATTGCTCCCGACTGCGCAATTATTATTGAAACAATTCCCACAGTACCAAAAGTATTGTTTAAGATATCTGCATTCGAGGATCTTACTTCGAATGGATCCGACATAAGCAGTACATACATATCAAGGACTATTCCGACTAACATGAGTATCGAGAAGACTATCATGATACCCCTGTTTCTGAGCAAAGCCCATTTAAACATTTTCGTAAATCTCTTTTTATTCGAGGATGTTGTCGATGTCATATCCTACCGCCTCCATTTCACTGATAAATACTTCCTCAAGAGTAAGAGGCAGCATTTCCATATATACAGGATTCTTAGCCCTTACAGCCTCTTCTATTGCCTGTGCGTCGCCCTTTATCGTGAGCGTCATCATCTTGCCCTGTTTTTTTATGCTGACTACTTCAAGGTCATTGAACAGACCCTCTCCGGCTTCTGCATCAAAAACAGCCTGAACACGGTGTATTCCAAGCTTAGCTTCGTCAAGATCCTTTTCCATGACAACTCCGCCCTTATGTATAAGACCTATGTGGTCGCACACATCCTCAAGCTCTCTGAGGTTATGGGACGCAATAATAACAGTTGTCTTGTTCTCAACTACAAGCTCCATAATAAGCTTTTTGATAAGCTGTCTTACTACAGGATCAAGTCCGTCAAATATCTCGTCAAGCAAAATGTATTTCGGTTTAGCTGACAGAGCAATAATGAGTGCCGCCTGTCTCTGCATACCCTTTGACATATTGATTATCTTTGCCTTAGTTCCTATCGGGAAAATACTGCAAAGCTTCATATACCTTGTTTCATCCCAGTCAGGATAGAGATCTCTGTACAGAGCCGCCATATTTTCTACAGTAGAGTTATTATAAAAATACGGGAAGTCAGAAATGAAGAAGCATTTTTCCTTTACATCCGGGTTATCAAATGTAGATTGACCGTCTATTTCCGCTGTTCCTCCGTCCGGATATATAACTCCTGAAATGATCCTCAGAAGCGTTGATTTACCAGAACCGTTTGAGCCGATCAGTCCGAATACAGAACCCTCAGGTATCGTAAAAGACAGGTTTTCAAGCGCCGTATTGTCGCCGAACTTTTTTGTGATATTTTTTATCTCAAGCATAATCTGCCGCACCTCCGTTATATACTTCTTTGACTGCTCCGATAACATCGTCATACTCTATGCCGATATTATAAGCAGTTCTGATGCTCTTTTTAAGTTCCCTCATAGAATTTTCCTTCATGCCTGCAAGCTTTTCAGAGTTATCAGACACAAAAGTACCCTTTCCCACAGCCGAATAAATATACCCGCTCTGCTCCAGCATCTGATATGCTTTTGAAACAGTATTAGGATTTATTCCCAGACTTGTTGCAAGTTCCCTGACCGTTGCCATTTTTTCCTGCGGTGTCAGCAGACCAAGTGATATCTCCTTCACCACCTCGTTATATATCTGCTGATATATAGGTTCACGGCTTCGGTAGTTGATATTGAATGTACTAAACAAGCTTACTCCTCCCCTCATAAAATTACTGAATTGAACTATTCCAAATAGTACAATTAAATTAAAATAAAATGCCACATACAGTGCATGATGTGACTTTCCGCTAAAACTTTGTACTAACTCAATTAGTACAATTAAAGTATACCATACCTTTGAACCGCTGTCAAGTACTATTTTTAATTTATCATATGCAAATGAGCAAATTTATAGTTATCTTTTTAAATCAGAATAAAATATTTAGTTTTATACTTTACGATTTTTTATTGTAAAAAATGATTTGATATGATAAAATGATATTGACATATAAATAGAATTGTCTTACAGGGAGGTAATTATGAGACCGGATATAAATTCAGAAAAAACAACTGAGGATTATCTTGAAGCTATGCTCATGATAAAGAAAAAGAACGGTGATGTAAGATCTGTTGATGTGGCACGCCGGCTTGGCATAACAAAACCGAGTGTAACATATACCACCAAACGCCTGAGAGAAAAAGGTTATATAACAATGGATAAGGACAATTATATAACCATTACCGAAAAG
>CACXDE010000467.1 GCA_902766305.1 uncultured Ruminococcus sp.
CCCAACTGGGCTCGAACCAGTGACATCATGATTAACAGTCATGCGCTCTACCGACTGAGCTATGGAGGAATATAAGTGTTGGCATCTTCCTATCTTCCCGGGACGTTACCATCCAAGTATTTTCGGCACCATTGAGCTTAACTTCCGTGTTCGGCATGGGAACGGGTGGACCCTCAACGTCATCAACACCAACTATTTATTTGTCTGTCGTTTCCTGACGACTTAATAAGTATATAACATTTATCTGAATAATGCAAGTGTTTTTTATGATTATTTTTATACAATTTGTAGTTTTGTTGTATTTTTAAACAAATAATTACAAATTGTATAAAAATTTAAGCTTTCCGCTTGACTGCAAACCGCTAAAATAACTGTTTTTTATCAGGCATTTTCTTTTTCCGCCAGCCGCTGGTCCCGCCAGTAATGCGCCGCCAAACTGCCAACCAACCTCTTAAAAATATACAAACAGTCAATATTTTCAATTATTATACTGTATGGATTTTATAAATGATACAATGCTGTAACAAAAAGACATATTTTATACTATTAACTTGATTTTTTTGTTTTTATTAAGTATAATTCTTATTATAATAGTTGATATGCGGCAAAAATCTGTATTTGACAAGTTATACCGATCGGGAGTGTGATTTAATATGCTGCTTGCAATTTTAGCTGCTGCTGCCTGTCTGGCTGCTGCTACTATTATGTACAGTCCGAAAATGCGTCATTTCCGGTATTATCGTCCGGTGGCTGTAATGTTTTTATTTGAAGGAATATGGGTACTCGCAGATTATGCGTTCGCACAGCTTATCCCCGGAAACGTATTTATGCAGATCATACATTATCTCGGAATAATAGCTGTTGTTATATATCTTATCGTCTGCATTATTCTCAGATCTGCAAACAACTCCAAAAAAATCATAAGCAAAAAATCCTCTGACTCATGAAAGGCTTTTTCAAAGCAGAAATATTCTGAATAACGGAGATGAAATATATGGGATACGTTTATGCTGTAATCTGGCTTATAATAGCAGTTATGTTATTTTTACGTTTCAGGAAAGAAAATAAAGTAGTATACCTTCTGTCATTATATTTTGTATTTTTATCCGTATGGTGGTTCCTTGACGAATTCATAGCCGGTCTTAATCTTCTGGATGGATCATATACATGGCTTCTCCGCATCGTATCCGCCGTTGTACTGGTAATATCAGCTATAGTTTACATTTTAGACAGAAAAAATCATATTACTGCAAACAATGAACAAACACAGGACAAACCAACTGACGCATAAAAACCAGCCGTGCAGGCACAAAGCTCTGCACGGCTGGTTTTTTTATCAGCTGCAAGCTATTGAACTTCCTCATTCAGCAATTCAATAATCTCGCCGGTATCATTGTCTTCATATGATATAACAAGCCTGCCGCCGCTGCATTCATATATATATTTATCAGTATTCGTCTCCTCTGACGGACGGACGATTTCACCAGCCTCAACGGCTTCACCGCTGTCCGAAAGCAGATATACCTCTGATTTCAGACCGCTTTCCATTAATATCTTATTCTTTACGATCACTGTATGATCACCGGCTTTGTATGTATGGCAGTTTGCTGAACCGTCTATAATATTCAGCATTACCTCCATAAATCCTCCGAAAGCCGGAGCGCAGGCAAGCACAAGACATACAAGCCCTATCAGCGTAGTTATTATAAAGTCACTCTTTACATCTTTTTTTCCGGTCAGATCAAGAGCTATCATTATTGTAACAACTATCGTCTGTACAGCAAACAATATTATAAGTATGATGCACCATACAGGCGGCAGCATCAGTCTGACTACATATTCATCAAAAAGAAAATATCTTTTGCTTGGAAGTAGCAAAGATATTATGAATATCACAGCAATAGCAGCAGCAGTCAGGATAGTTGCAGCCCACAGCGCCTTATAGATTTTTTTCTTTGTCATAAATTCATACCTCTGTATGCCTAAAGAGCGGCACACAAAAGTGTACCGCTCAGCTTTTTATCTGAATTCGTTTCCGTATTCAAGAACGTAGATTGTTACATTTCTTCTGCCGAATACGCAGCATTCATCATATGTGGGATAGTAAAGGTCGACAATAGCTGAACCGTCCATAAGTGCTCCGCCTGTATCACCTGCTACAGCCTCGCCGTAAACGACCTCACCGTCATTAGATACGATATAAAGCTTTGAGCCGTATGGAATGATGTCAGGGTTGACTGCAACAACACCGTATGCTGCAAGACGGCCTGTAGATGTCAGCGCACCTGCATCTGCATAATATGCTGTGCCTGAGCCTGTGAGTACTTCAAGATATTCACGCTCAGTGCCGCTTGCATCAACAAATGTCATACTGTCCTCATCAGCCTTTACCTCAGAGCCGTTTTCAGCTGTTGCAAAATGATCTACCTTTTCAGCAGTACCCTTGAGTACTACCTTATCAACAGGCTCCTCAACAACCTCGCTGCTTACTTCTTTTTTCTCTGTAAGCTTGCTGTTTACATATGTTTTTTCAACTGTTACTTCCTTTTTGCCCTTTTCGCCCTCTGTCTCTACCTTTGTATCGCCCTCAAAGAGTGTTGAGCTTTCCTTGGTAACAGTCTTGAAAGGAACTTCCTTTATCTCAGTAGCTTCTACTACAACTTTTCTTGTAATAACTATTTCATCACCGTTTTTGATTTTATAATCATTCTTGAAATTAACGCTGTCCTTATCTGTCAGCTTTATGTTAAGATAAGCAAGAACGTCCTTTACAGTACCTGCCGGTACCTTTTTGCTTTCAGTTTTTCCTCTTAAATTTATCTTTACAGAGCACCATGTTATCTTGTTCTTTTTAGCGCTGATCTTACCAGCTGAAAGAGCCGGTGCTTC
>CACXDE010000468.1 GCA_902766305.1 uncultured Ruminococcus sp.
CAGCTATTTTAACTGCTTTGCTGCGGTTCGTGCATACAGCAAGCTCTGTACAGTAAGGGTCAAGAAGATCCTTGAAGCCGATACCGTAAACTGCATCTATTATCATATCTGATTCAGCGATCATTTTTTTGCATTCTTCACGGTTTTCCTGATAATATACCACATCAATCTTATCAGGAAGAATATTATAATTCAGCTTTGCAAGATCACTTTCCGGATCTCCCTGCGGAAGTATTACCGTAACCTCACACATAAGCGACAGAAATCTTGCAATAACAAAGCCGTCTCCGCCGTTGTTTCCCTTTCCGCAAAGTACAATTATATTTCTCAGCTTATCCCTTGCTATAATTTTTGCCGCAAGCTCCGCAACCGCCGCGCCTGCCTGCTCCATAAGAGTTGCAAGCGATGTTCCCTGTCTTGCCGCCGCGCGTTCCATATTTTTTATTTCTCCACTCTCTACCACTATCATGCTTATCACCTCATTGTATGTCCTTAAATCATATTCAATTTATTTTGTTTTGATTCTTATATAATTTCATCAGCTGAAAAGTCCTCTGATCTTTTCTTTCAGCTTATTTTTCGCATCATCAATGAATCCGGATATAGACTCCCTTCCTTCCTCAGATGATACATATTCTATTCCGGCTCTCAGTGCTTCTCCTGTAAGATTATTTGTCCTGCATTTAAGTGCGCCGTCAGCAGCTGAAAGCTCTTCCATACGAATATTGATACCATTCGTATTGGGTATTTCAATCGTATATCTTGCCGTAAATTCTACATTGCCTTCCGTTTCGTTTATGTATCTTACTTTTTCGTTATCCTTTAAAACCTTTCTTATAACATCACTCAATATACTGTCAGAAAGTCCGAACTCGCCCACATAAGCGTCATGCAGATTCATTCTCACTGTATTGTCACTGCTGTCAATCGAAAACTCTGCTTTGCACCTGAAAGCAAATTCAAATCCCTTATGAAAAGCATGGGCATATATTTCAGCCGGTTCATCTTCATGAAAATATACCATTATATGGTCAATACCGGAATTTGAACCGTCCGATTTTTTGCACAGCTTTTTATTTATGAACGTATTGACCTGATTTTCGTTTATCTCAAATTCATCCCCAAGTATACTCCCTTTCAGGACAGCCAATGTTATACCGTCATCTGGTTCTTTAAGAGTATACTTATCCTGTATATTGTCCGCGGTGATCTGACTGTAAATAACGCCGAATATTATACAAAATGCAACTATTATCAAAATAATTACTCCGAGTAATATCTTGCCCTTGCTCATCTTTCCCTCCCATTGAGTTTTCTCTTTGGGGGAAACCCTTTTGAAAAAGGGTTATCCCCCAAACCCCTTTCCTAAAACTTTTAATTATTTTATACAATAAACGGGTGCAGGGAACTTGTTCCCTGCCGAGGTCCGGGCGAGAAGCCCGGGCGGGGTTTGGGGCGGCAGCCTCAACATAATACGGTTATTTCAGCTCCGCCACAGTTACGCCTGAATCCCCCTCGCCAAATGTTCCAAGACGGAATGTCCTGACGCTTTTATGGGTTTTAAGATGCTTCTGTATCTCTGTTCTGAGAACACCAGTACCCTTACCGTGTATGATAGTAATCTGATGAAGTCCCTGAAGAACTGCTCCGTCTATAGCCCTGTCCACATCAAGTATTGCATCAATTACATTCTGTCCTCTTACATCAACTTCTGTAACAGCGCTTTGTCTCGTATCACGTCTTATTGTGCGCGCGGCACTGCGCTTAGGTACTTTAACCTTTTCCTGTTTAAGAAGACGGATGTTGTCGATCTTTACTCTTGTCTTCATGATGCCTGCCTGTACAAGCACACTGTCCTTTCCCGTTTCAAGAACCGTTCCTTCCTTGTCTATATCAAATATCAGCACACGGTCGCCCTTTTCCAGCGGACGGGGCAGAACATAATCCTCATTTGACCGTTTATCCACAGGATCAGCGGAGTCCTCAAGCTCTCGTATACCGGCTTTGAGCCTGCTTTTTTCCTCTGCTGTTATTTCCTGCTTTTTGCGTATTTCCTCTATTTCATCAAGAACGCTGTATACCTGAGTTCTTGCCTTTGAAATTATATTTTCTGCCTGCGCCTTCGCAAGATCAAGCTCATTCCTTTTGTCCTTTTCAAGTCTTTCTGCTGTTTCCCTTGCCTTTTGCAGTTCGAGTCTTGCCTGAGCCTTTATATCCTCTGCTTCCTTTAATTTTTCTTCAAGCTCGCTTCTGTTTTCTTCAAGACGCTGTACAACTCTCTCAAACTTTGTATTCTCAGCCGATACAAGCTCCTGCGCCCTGCTGACTGTATACCTGTCCATACCAAGCCTTTCAGAAATAGCAAAGGCATTCGACCGTCCCGGCATACCTATCAGCAGTCTGTAGGTCGGTCTGAGGGTAGCAACGTCAAACTCACAGCAGGCATTTTCCACTCCCGCTGTATCCAGCGCAAAGCTTTTCAGCTCCGCATAATGGGTGGTTGAAGCTATTTTTGCGCCCTTAGCTCTCAGATGTTCAAGTATAGCCGTAGCAAGAGCCGCACCCTCTACCGGGTCAGTTCCGGCACCCAGCTCATCAATAAGTATCAGGCTTTTATCATCTGCCTGTGACATTATCTTTATAATATTAGTCATATGCGCCGAAAACGTCGACAATGACTGTTCTATACTCTGCTCGTCACCAATATCAACGAGAATATCATCAAACACCGAAAGACAGCTGTTATCCGCGGCAGGTATCATCATACCGCTCATTGCCATTGCGGACAGAAGACCTATCGTTTTGAGAGTAACCGTCTTTCCTCCGGTATTCGGTCCTGTGACAACAAGGGTATCGAAGCTCTTTCCCAGTTCAACATCAATCGGCACTGCCTTAGCCGGATCAATAAGCGGATGTCTTGCCTTTTTCAGTTCAATGTACCCGTCAGAGTTCATAACAGGCAGACTTGCCTTCATACTGTATGCAAGCTGAGCCTTTGCAAATATCACATTCAGCTCCGTAAGTATCCTGTAGCTGTCCTTGATATTATCCCCATATGCTCCTGCTTCGGCGGAAAGCTCGGCAAGTATTCTTTCTATCTCCGCCTGTTCCTTAGAGCGAAGCACACGTATATCATTGTTAGCCTCAACAACTCCCATAGGTTCAACAAAAACCGTAGAACCGCTTGCAGACGTATCGTGAACAAGTCCCGGCACACTGGAGCGGAACTCTGCCTTTACAGGGATAACAAAACGTCCGCCCCTCATTGTGATTATGCTGTCCTGTAAATATTTCTGCATTGAAGAAGAATGAATTATCTTGTCAAGCCTTTCCCTTACCTTTGCTGAAGCCGCCGCTATTTTCTTTCTTATCGCCAGCAGCTCCGGGGAAGCATTATCAGCTATTTCCTCTTCGGAAAGTATACAGCCTGTTATCTTTGTTTCAAGATATTTATTCGGCACAAGCGCATTGAAACGCATATCGAGTACAGTTTCAACATTTCCGCTTCTGCTCCTCCACTCCGTAACTGTTCTTATGGTATGAAGCAGTGACGCTATTCTCAGCAGTTCAAGTGTTGTCAGCACTGCGCCGGCTGACGCACGGGTAAGAGCACCCGACATATTGTGTATATTTCCGAAGGCCGGAGAACCGAATCTCGCCATAAGACTGTGAGCATCGCTTGTTTCCTGTAAAAGTGTATTTACCTCAAAAAGCCCCTGTAAAGGTTCCACAGACAGAGCAAGCTCCCTTGCGTCAGCAAAGGAAGTATGCTCTGCAAGCTTTTCAAGTATCTTATCATATTCTATTGCTTTTAAGTTTTTATCCATTTTCCATTTCCTTATCCGGTTCATTTATCATCTTGAAATTTTCAAGAGAATCAAATTCTTTTTCTGTCATAATAATAATGTATTTCTCAGCAAGAGTAGCCAGCTGTGCAATCCCTTCCTTTGACAATGTAAACGAAAATATCCTTTTCGGATCTGCAAACAGCGCCGTCCTCAGTCCGAAAAGAGTGCCCCTGCCTATCTTTACAGCATTTCCTCCGCTGTAGCAGTCAGGACACCATATACATGACCTGTCAAGATCAAAATAAACATCCTCTGCTTCATACGCTCCGCAGCCTTTGCAGGCAACCACATCCGGCATATATCCTGCCTCTGCCATGACTCTCAGCTCAAAAACAGCCTTTATAAGAAGAACAGGTTTATCACTCTCGCTCAGAACATACAGTGTATTCAGCATCAGACGAAGATACTCAGGGCTTTCCTCTTCCTCCATGACAATGTACTTCATCAGATCATCAAGGTAGTAAACAAGAAAAAGCTTCACCATATCCCCTGTCAGACCAAAGAACATATGAAGTGATGTTACATCATCTAAATTATATCCCGACCTGCTTTTATAAAAAGTAAACTGTGAATACGAAAGATTACAGGCAGCGGCAGAAAATTTAGCACTGTTCATTTTATCATTTCTTGCAAAACAGGTGACAACGCCGTTTTTCTCAGTAAGTATCGTAAGGAGCTTCCTGTCGTTTGCCACAGTTTCCTCCGACAGAACTATCCCTTTCACGTCCGTAGTCATTCAACATCACACCGTTTCTTTCCACCCGCACATTTGCTTTCAAATCACGGTAAGCAAGGTAGTCATTTATTTTTCCAGTCTCATAGAATTTGTTCCACGCCGATACATCATTCATGCATAACACCTCTTCCTTATAAGGATAGTATATGCAATTCAGTCAGAATTAATAATCAATGAACACCATATCTGTAAATTTTGTTTCAATTGTAGTCTCTGTCATCATAGCCAAGACTGCGCAGTATATTTTCCCTGTTGCGCCAGTCCTCTTTGACCTTTACCCAGAGTTTGAGATTCACACGGCAGCCGAGAAATTTTTCCATATCCTGACGGGCATAGCTGCCGATCTTTTTCAGCATAGCGCCGCCCTTGCCTATGATTATACCCTTGTGGGAATCTCTTTCGCAGTATATCACCGCATCCATATCTATAATATTGCTGTCCTCCCTGTCCTTCATCCGTTCAACGAAAACAGCTGCTCCATGCGGTATCTCTTTGTCAAGAAAACGCAGCATCTTTTCTCTTATCATTTCAGCTGCCAAAACTCTTTCCGGCTGATCTGTAAGCGTATCCTCATCAAAAAGATACCCTCCCTCAGAGGACAGCCCTCTCAGCTCCTTTTTCAGATCGTCTATGCCGTCACCGGTCTGCGCCGAACACGGTACTACCGCTGAAAAATCGTAAAGAGAAGTAAACTCCGCTATCTGTCCTGCAATTTCTGTCTTATCCTTCATCAGATCTGTCTTATTGATAACAAGAACCGCCGGAAGACCAAGGCTGCTGAATTTTTCTGCAAAAATCTTTTCCCCTTCTGTAATATGTGTTCCTGCCTCAACAACAAGCATACACACGTCCACACCTGCCACAGACTCATTTACTGAGCGAAGCATATATTTGTCAAGACTGTTCCTCGGACGGTGAAGTCCGGGTGTATCTATAAACACAAGCTGGGTATCATTTTCTGTCAGCACACCCATTATTCTTGTACGTGTAGTCTGGGGCTTGGATGAAACTATAGCCACCTTATGTCTCAGCATCTTATTAAGCAGAGATGACTTTCCCACATTAGGTCTGCCCACTATAGCAACAAATGCACTTTTCTTTTCCATTTTTCTATCCTTTCACATCATCTGATGGCATACACAACATTTGCGTTTATCCTGACAACCTTCACCTTATTGCCCGGATAAAATTTCTGTACATAGTTTGAAAAGCTCGTAAACTCCGTCCTTGCAGTAAGAACCTCTATTTCATGGCACATCTGTCCCTCAGGGCAAAGAACGTCAACAAATTCTCTTGCACGGGGTCTGTTTCTTCCGGCATATACAAACCTCACATGATCGTCCATCACAGTACAATCATTTATTACCGCATATTCCTCCGGATCTCCCCTGAAATAATACAGCCTGAACAGAAAAAAAGCCGCACACAAAACAGCAAGTATACAAATGTATATGGGAAACGTCCGTGACGCAAAAGGCATATTCGATAACATCAATAAATCTATAATAATAAGGAATGCAATAAGAACCACCATATAGATAAGCTTTCTTATTTCTCTCTTTTTTATTTCTTTTACTGTATATTCGATCATCAGCAGATCAGTCTCATCCGGTTTCTTGAACGGCCAGAAGCTTTTACCATAGTTATTTCCAAAACCAAACATATAAAACACGTCCTATTTTCTTTTTGGCATCCACACAACAAATACAAGACTTACCGCTGACAGCAAAACAAGAGCCGCAAAATTCAGCAAATGTCCGCTGTAAAAATCATACATATTTGCGAATCCTTCATAGTTTCCGAAAAGAAACAGAGCAACCCCCACGGATATCACTGCCAGAATCAGAACCGCACCGGCAGCAGCATCCTTTGCTGCTTTTATCAGCGGATGTTTTTCGCCGCTCACCCTGTCGGCAAGCTTTTCGACAGCTGTATTCATCGCCTCAGCAGACATAACCATACCTATCGTCAGCAGCAGTATAGCATAATCTTCCCTTGTAAAAGCAAAAAAACGTGCAAAAATCAGAACATACAGTGCAGCCACGGTATGGATCCTCATGTTTCGCTCGTTTTTTATGCAATATATGATACCCCGGAAGGCATAAACAAAGCCTCTTAAAAAAGCTCTCATAATTCATCGTCCTTGATGACATAGCTTGAAGAACTGGGAAAACCAAGAAGAGTCATTACCTTTTCTTCCTTTTCTCTCATCCTGAGACGCTGAAGACCATTATCCTCATGATCGTAACCAAGAAGATGAAGCATAGAATGGGCTGTAAGATATCCGACCTCTCTCTGGAGACTGTGTCCGAAACGCTCCGCCTGTTCCACTGCCGTATCCATAGAAATAACAATATCTCCAAGTATTTTTGCGCCGTTATTGGGATCTGTATCATACTTGCCGTTTTCTCCCATCGGGAAAGACAATACGTCCGTCACACTATCCTTATTGCGGTATATAGAATTAAGTTCCTTTATCTGTTTATTGTTGACAAGTGTGACGCTTACCTCAACCGATCCGGTAAACTCCTCCATTTTCAGTACGGCATTACAGCAGCGTCTGATCAGCATTCTCAGTCCCGTAGGGATCTTGACGTCCTTCTGTTTGTTTGTGATGATCACTTTGATCTTATCCATTAAAACCATACCTTTCCTATATATTATATCACAGCCGCAACCCGTGATAACAAATGATCCGCTCCATGCGTGATCTATTTCCTCTTATCAGCCGTCTTTCCGGCAAATTTTTCGTAAGCACGGATTATATCCTGTACAAGCTTATTCCTTACAACATCCGAGGCATCAAAAGTCACAGCCTCTATGCCCTCAATATCCTTTAGTATCCTCACAGCGTCCTTCAATCCTGATCTTACACCGCCGGGAAGATCTATCTGTGTTATATCTCCTGTTATAACCATCTTAGAATTGTTCCCCAGTCTTGTAAGAAACATCTTCATCTGTTCAGGGGTAGTATTCTGCGCTTCATCAAGAATTATAAAGCTGTCATCAAGAGTCCTGCCTCTCATATAAGCGAGCGGCGCAACCTCAATATTTCCTCTTTCCACATACTTCTGATAGGTTTCCGCTCCAAGCATATCGAAAAGAGCGTCATAAAGCGGTCTGAGGTAGGGATCGACCTTGCTTTGCAGATCACCAGGCAAAAATCCCAACTTTTCTCCGGCTTCGACTGCCGGTCTTGTCAGGATTATCCTGTTTATCTCTCTTGCACGGAACGCCGTAACCGCCATAGCAACAGCAAGATATGTCTTTCCCGTACCGGCAGGCCCTATGCCAAGAGTTATCGTATTTTTGGCGATCGAATTACAATATGTCCTCTGTCCAAGCGTTTTTGGCTTTACCGGGCGTCCCTTAGAGGTAATACATATACAATCTCCTGCCAACTGTTCTATCTTGTGTTCCTTTCCCTCATTCACAAGGGACATACAATATCTGACATTCTGTTCGCTTAGTGCTTCGCCGCGGTTCACAAGAGCGAGCAGACTTTCTATCACTCTGTATGCTTTTGATACATTCTCCGCCTCGCCTGATATTTTCAGTTCTGAATCACGGCATACAACCGACACCATATATTCATTCTGTATCATTCTGATATTTTCGTCAAAGGTTCCGAACAGCGCCACTGCCTGTTCCATTCTGTCAATATTTATGATCTGCTCTGTCATCATATCCCCCGAACCGGCAATCAATAAATTGTATCTGTTACCCGACAGAACACACTGTATCCGCCGGATAAATACAACACTAATGGTAAAAATGCACCAAATATTACTGCAATATTATTAATTTTATTGATTTTTATTTATTATAACATAAAAATAGTAAAAAGTCACTATATTTTTTATAATTTTTATTCTTTTTTTATAATTTTAGAGTTTTCAGCTGTCAGTCATCAGTTGTCAGTTAAAAACAGCGGTACATCATAATGTGGAAAGTGAACAGCTCAGAGCTAAGAGTGCAGAGTCCAGAGAATGACATACCAAGTTTTATTCTTCTTTTGTTGTTCTAAAAGCTTTCCACGTCTGTCATTCTGAGGAGCGGCTAATTCAATGTACAATGTTCAATGTGCAATGTACAATGGTGGCGTA
>CACXDE010000469.1 GCA_902766305.1 uncultured Ruminococcus sp.
GCGCACCCAAATCAGTCTTGCACTACTTCATTGTAAAACGTAACATTTGTGAATCGTTCCCTGCGCCAGTACTTTTACAAAATAGTAGCGCAAGACTGGTGTGAGTCCAGCGTCACGCTGGCGTTCATGCTTACTTGAAAACAAGAAAAAAATGTGTTATAATCGTTCTTGTGGATTATTGCTGAAATAATTGGTTCAGCAGCGAAAGGAATGATGTTATGTTTTCTGTTGCGATTGACGGTCCTGCCGGGGCAGGTAAAAGTACTATAGCCAAAAAAGCGGCTGAAGAGCTTGGCTATATATATGTGGATACAGGTGCATTATACCGCTCTGTCGGACTTGCCTGCCTGAGGAAGGGTACAGACCCCGCTGATAAGGACGGAGTAGTGGCTGTTACTAAAGAAATTAGCGTGCAGCTGAAATATGTTGACGGTCAGCAGAGAGTGCTGCTCAGCGGTGAGGATGTTTCGGATGATATACGGAAAGAGGAGGTTTCTATGGCTGCCTCACTTGTGTCGAAAATTCCGGAAGTAAGAGCCTTTCTGCTTGATCTCCAGAGAAAGCTTGCTGTGACGAATAATATTATTATGGACGGAAGAGATATTGGTACTGTTGTTCTTCCGGACGCTGATGTAAAGATTTTTCTTACTGCGTCCGCTGAATCAAGGGCAAAAAGACGGACTATACAGCTGCGTGAAAAGGGAGAAGAGGCAGACGAGCAGGCGATTCTCAGGGATATAATTCAACGTGATTATCAGGATACTCACAGAGAGACGGCACCGCTCAAGGCTGCTGATGATGCCGAGCTTATAGATACCACAGAGATGACACTAACGGAATCTGAAAAGGCAGTGGTTGACTGTATAAGAAAGGGGATAGAACGCAAATGATGCCTTTATATGCAATAGGAAGAGCATTGCTGATCCCACTTATGAAACTGTTTTTTTTCTATGAGGTAAAGGGCAAAAACAATATCCCGAAAGAGGGCGGATATATAGTTTGCTCCAATCATTTGTCAAATTTTGATCCTGTTTTTCTTGGTATTACACAAAGAAGACAGATATTCTATATGGCGAAAATTGAGTTGTTCAAGAATAAATTTTTTGGATGGCTGATACGCGGTCTCGGTGCTTTTCCTGTTGACAGAGGAAAGGACGGCGGAAAAGCTATAAATAACGCTGAAAAGCTTATTGAGGATGGAAATGTCCTGGGTATATTCATAGAGGGCACAAGATCAAAGACAGGCGAATTTCTCAGACCTAAGGCAGGCGCAGCAATGATAGCGGAAAAGGTCAATGTTCCTGTAATACCTGTATGTATAACCCCTAAAAATAAAAAGGTAAAACTGTTTCAGAAGGTTACTATATCGTGGGGTGAGCCTATAAGCTGTGAACGTCTCGGTCTTGGAAATGGTACAGGAGAGGGATACAGAAAGGCTACTAAGATGATAATGGGAGAAATTGCCGCTCTCAGGGAACGTGATCTTAAGGCAAGACTTAATGCACCGGAGGATAAATAATATTATGATAACTGTAGCTAAAACAGCAGGGTTTTGTTTCGGAGTAAGCCGTGCGGTTGATTTAGTAGAGAAGTTGCTTGACGAAGGTAAAAAGGTAACTACTCTCGGACCGATTATACATAATCCGCAGATGGTTGAAAGTCTTGCCAAGCGCGGGGTAAAAATTGCTGAGACACCTGAACAGGCGGATAAGGACAATATACTTGTAATCCGCTCTCATGGAGTTACGCTGGATGTTATGGACAGGATAGAAAAGTGCGGACTTGAATACCGTGACGCAACCTGTCCATTCGTAAAAAAAATTCATAAAATTGTAGCTCAGCATTCTGCTGAGGGTGAGATGATACTTATTGCCGGAGATGAGAAACATCCGGAAATACAGGGGATAATTGGTCACCTCAAAGGCGAATATCACACGTTTAGTGATTGCCAAAATTTGGAAGAATTACTCGCTAAATTTCCAGAGTGGAAAAATAAACCTCTGTGCGTCGTCTCACAAACAACTTTTGATATAAAAGAATGGAAAAATTCTTTAAAAATCTTGCAAAAAGTATGTACAAATGGTAAAATATTTGATACAATATGTAGTGCCACATCTGATAGGCAGTCCGAGGCAGAAGAGCTTGCAAAACAGTCCGATGTCATGTTTGTGATAGGCGGACGGCACAGCTCCAATACAAACAAGCTCTATCGCATATGCAAGAGTTGCTGCGAAAAAACTTATCTTATTGAGTCAGAGAAGGAACTTGATCCCGTATGCTGCAGGAGTGCAGAGAGGATAGGTATTACAGCCGGGGCATCGACGCCGGCAAGCATTATAAAGGAGGTACTTGCTACCATGTCAGAAGAAATCAAAAACACAGAAGAAACTAAAGCTGAGAACTTTGAGGAGCTCCTCGAGGAGTCATTCAAAAGTTATAATACAGATGGAAGGGTACGCGGCATAGTTGTTGAAGTAACACCTACAGAAGTACGTGTAGACGTTGGCAGAAAACAGACAGGAATCGTACCGCTCAGCGAGCTTTCAAATGATCCTAACGCAAAGACAGAGGATCTTGTAAAATTAGGCGATGAGATTGATCTCATCATCATGAAGACAAATGATCAGGAGGGAACTATCCTTCTGTCAAAGAAGCTGGTTGACGCTCAGAAGGGCTGGGACGATATTGCTTCAGCATATGAAAACCAGACAGTAATAAAGGGCGTTGTTACTGATGTTATCAAGGGCGGCGTTCTTGCTGTTACAAACGGCGTGAAGGTATTTATCCCTGCTTCACAGGCTACAGCTACAAGAGGAGAGTCTCTTGAAGGTCTTCTTAAGAAGGAAGTCAGCTTCCGCATTATCGAGACAACAGGCAGAAACAACAGACGCAGAGCAGTCGGTTCTATCCGCAGCGTACTTGACGAGCAGCGCAAGCAGAAGGAAGAAGAGTTCTGGGCAAATGCAGAAGTTGGCAAGGTATACAATGGTGTTGTAAAGTCACTTACATCCTACGGTGCTTTTGTAGATATCGGCGGTATTGACGGCATGGTACATATTTCTGAGCTTTCATGGAAGAGAATCAAGCATCCGTCAGAGGTTGTAAATGTAGGCGATGAGGTTGAGGTTTATATCAAGGCTCTTGATCCTGAAAAGGGCAAGATCTCACTCGGCTACAAGAAGGCTGAGGACAATCCCTGGGAGATACTCAAGAATCAGTATCCGGTTGGCACAGTTTGCGAGGTTGAGATTGTTGGTCTTACTCAGTTCGGCGCATTTGCGAGAATAATTGACGGTATAGATGGTCTTATCCACGTTTCACAGATCTCAAACGAAAGAGTTGAGAAGCCGGAGGATGTTCTTTCAGTTGGTCAGAAGGTAACTGTAAAGATTACTGCTATCGACTTTGACAAGAAGCGTATCAGTCTTTCAATGAAGGCTGCACTTGAAAATGACGCGGCTGAGGCTGCTGAAGAGGCTGACGCAGAGTAATTCAGATTTGACAGGTATGGAGTTATCTGTAATATATTGATCGTGATTCAGGCATCTCAGATGAGGTGCCTGAGTTTGATTATATCAGACATGGAGATGGATATAATGTTGTA
>CACXDE010000470.1 GCA_902766305.1 uncultured Ruminococcus sp.
CTACAAAGATAAATGATGCTGGTCTTCTTCTTGGACTGATCTGTACACGGCTTCTCTTTACCGCAGCAGCAAGAGCTTTGACAGCTTCATCCTGACCCACTACTCTTGATTTAAGCTTATCCTCAAGATCCGCTAACTTATGAAGCTCGTTCTCTGTAACCTTAGAAGCCGGTATACCCGTCCACAATTCTATAACATGGGCTATATCATCTTCGCTGACCTGAGAAAAAAGAACGTTTGTATCAAGCTGGCTTTTTTCTTTTTCAAGCTTTGCTATATCATACTGAACAGTCGCAAGCTTTTCATAGTCTATTTCATCTTCATCCCTGAGTTCCTGTTCTTTTTCCTTGAGATCCTCTATCTCATCCGATATTTCATCAAATCTTTCAAGGTTCTTATTTCTCAGAGCTGCGTGTGTGCAGGATTCATCAAGAAGATCAATAGCTTTATCCGGCAGAAAACGATCAGTAATATATCTTTCGGAAAGAACGACTGTTTTTCTTACGATATCATCCGACATTTTCACACGATGATAATCCTCATAGTAATTCTTAACTCCCAAGATAACCTCAATCGTATCCTGTATTGATGGTTCAACCACCTTCACTGGCTGGAAACGTCTTTCAAGAGCTGCATCCTTTTCGATATATTTGCGGTATTCATTGAATGTTGTTGCTCCTATTACCTGTATTTCACCTCTTGAAAGGGCAGGCTTCATAATATTTGCAGCATTCATAGAACCCTCTGATTCGCCTGTTCCTACAAGACTGTGTACCTCATCAATAAAAAGAATCACATTTCCGGATTCCTTTACTTCATTGATAAGACCCTTTATCCTGCTCTCAAACTGACCTCTGAACTGAGTGCCTGCTACAAGTGAAGTCAGATCCAGCAGCTGTATCTCCTTATTCTTCAGTCTGTGCGGAACCTCTCCGGCAGCTATTTTCAGAGCAAGCCCCTCTGCTATGGCTGTCTTACCTACACCGGGTTCACCTATCAGACAGGGGTTATTTTTTGTACGTCTGGAAAGTATCTGAATAACTCTGTCAATTTCATTTTCTCTTCCAACTATCCTGTCAAGCTTGCCGTCAGCCGCTCTTTTAGTCAGATCAGTACAATATGCGTCAATATGTTTTCTGTTTTTACGGCGTCTGCGTTCTTCACGTTTAGGAGAAGTATCCTTATCTTTTTTCTTTTTTTCGTTTTCGCTCAGCTTATCGCTTGGCTCCTTAGTGTTAAAAAGATTTTTAAAAATGGGAGGAAATGCAGGAGCACCGCCTCTGCTGAAATCCTCATCCTCATCATCTTCTCCCTCTTCCCCGCTATCCTCGCCGAACAAATCCATTTCAGGGAAAAGACCTGACTGGGCAAGATCATCCATCTGCTCCTGCATATTAGCAAGATCGTCTTCTGATATTCCCATTTTTTCCATAATATCCGTAACCGGTTTAATGCCCATTTCCTTTGCACATACAAGGCAATACCCCACTGTATCAGATGTATCTGCCGTATTTGATACAAAAACGACCGAAGGTCTTTTTTTGCATTTAGAACACAACATCATTTCAATTACTCCCTTCACTTTTACCTTTTTTCATATCATTATATAACTACATTACAGATAAATACCTTTCTTTATCTGTCTGTTAAAGATTCAGCATATTAGTTATTATAGTATCAGGGAAGTCTATATAGAAGATTATCTTATATATAAACGTCGAATCTATGGCGTCCCTGAGTCCCTGTGCCAGATCTGTAGGCAGCATAACAGTAAGTATGTATATTATCAGGGATATCATTGCTAAAATAACGACAGCTTCAATAAGTCCTAATATTCCGCCGAATATCTTATTCACAGTACCTAATCCGACAGTATCCACAGTCTTTGTGAGTGCCTTTGAGATCAATGCCGCCACAGAAACAATTATTATAAACAGAATTATAGTTACAAGTACCGTAAATACTTTTAGGATCACAGGACGTACCATACTTTCAAGAGTAGCAGGAATATCTGTACCTGCCTGTATTATATCTCTGTTTATTGCTTCGGCATCAATGTTCTGCATTTCAAGAACATTTCTAACATATTCAGGGCTTTCTGTCATAATACCCTTGATTACATCCGAGGTTCTTGTTGCGGCGGTAAATTCAGGAAGAGAATTTTTTATTGTATCTATAATAAATCCCTTGACATAGTTTTCGTATAATCCAACAGAGATTATAGAACCAACTGCTGACGCTAAAACAGATGATACAACATTACATATAAGCTCAGCAACAGTTTTTATTACACCTCTCCTGTATCCCCCATAAACAAGCAAAACTACTATCGCCACCACTGCGAGATCCAGCACAATATTCATAGTGACTCTCCTTTACAGCTATTTTTTTGAAACGATTTTCTTTTCACTGCCGTCTAAAATACGTTTTATATTATCTTTATGCTTTATTATAACCGCTGCACCGTTTACAAAAGTAAGTAAAAATACACACACAATAAACATAGGGGTTGGATCTTTAATCGGTGCAATTGCTCCCAGTATCTCCATACTGTCAAGAAGTCTCAGTGCAGCCGCAACAAAAGGATATGCAGCGGCACACATCAGGGAACCTTTCGACACTGTTTTGGTAATGAGAAAAAATACAGCAAATATTATGACTTCAGCCACAAGTACACGCCAGTCTGTAAGCAGCATCACAGAAGCTGTTGTAACAACGCCTTTCCCGCCCTTGAACTTGTAATATACTGGAAACATATGTCCGAGTACGGCGAACAAACCTCCAAGGTATAGTATTATTGTCCGTATCTGCTGATCGTGCGGATCAGATCCCATTCCTGCCGTCATAATGTATGGAATCAGGATCGAAATCACGCCCTTCATGAAACCTCCGACAAATGTAACTATTGCCGGTCCTTTTCCCACACACCTGAGTACATTCGTAAAACCGGCATTGCCGCTGCCGAGTTTTCTTATATCCTCATGCTTAACAATTCTTGTCACAATAATGGAAGTATTGACACTGCTTATCAGATAAGCAGATACGACCGCTATTATCATATACAGCCAATAATCTGCAAACAACTCTCCGAGCATTTCCATTATATCCACTCCTTGCTATTTTTTATCGTCCCCGCGTTCCCTGATTATAAACCTTATCGGAGTACCCTGCATTCCAAAAGTTTCTCTTATTCTGTTTTCAAGATAACGCTGATATGAAAAATGGAACAATTCCGCATTATTAACAAAGAAGACAAATGTAGGAGGCTTGACTGAAGCCTGGGTAACATACATTATCTTAAGTCTCCTGCCTTTATCTGTAGGCGGCTGTACCCTTGCGACAGCCTCAGCAAGAAGATCATTAAGCATACCAGTAGTAATTCTCATAGCCGCAGAGTTAACAACATTTACAATCAGTTCAAACAATCTGTCCAGCCTCTGTCCTGTTTTTGCCGAAATAAAAACAAAAGGTGCATAAGACATATATGCAAATTCCGTTTCAAGCTTCTTCTTATATTCATTCATGGTTTTGCCGTCTTTTTCAACAGCGTCCCATTTATTGACTGCAATAATGCAAGCCTTCCCCGATTCATGTGCAAGCCCTGCTATCCTTGTATCCTGTTCTGTTATGCCTGCCTGCGCATCTATCATTATAACACAAACATCGCTGCGTTCAACAGCCATCTTTGCGCGTATTATGCTGTATTTTTCTATTTCATCCTCTATTTTACTGTTTCTTCTTATTCCTGCCGTATCAGTAAGTACAAACCGTCCATATTCATTCTCAATAGTTGTATCTATACTGTCACGGGTAGTTCCGGCAATATTTGAAACAATACATCTGTTTTCACCGGTGATTTTATTTACAAGAGAGGACTTTCCGGCATTAGGTCTGCCTATAACTGCAACCTTTACTGCATCATCTTCCTGATCCTCCGTATTTTCGTCCGGGAGATATTCAAATACCGCATCCAGCAGGTCGCCTGTGCCGTGTCCATGAACACTTGATACCTGTATCGGATCTCCAAGACCAAGATTATAAAACTCATAGAAAGCCGGATCAGGCTCGCCTATCTTATCACATTTATTAACACAGAGAACAACAGGTCTGCCGCTTTTCTGAAGCATCAGAGCAACCTCTTCATCTGTTGCAACTACGCCGCTTTTGATATCAGTAACAAATATTATTACGTCAGCAGCATCTATCGCAAGCTCTGCCTGTCTTCTCATCTGTTTTAAAATAACATCATCTGAATACGGTTCTATACCGCCCGTATCGACAACAGTTATTTTTCTGTTTCTCCATTCACATTGTCCGAATATCCTGTCCCTTGTAACTCCAGGCGTATCATTTACAATAGCTACACGGTCGCCTACCAATTTATTAAAAAGAGTAGATTTTCCGACATTTGGTCTGCCGACAATAGCTGCCACCGGCATTGCCATGGTACTCCCTCCCCAAGCAATTCGCTTAATACACAGTTTTTCTTTTTAAAAAAATATAGAGAAGGAAAACTCCTTCTCTATAAATTAGAAGGCGATTAAGCCTCTGTGTTGATCACAACTCTGCCATTGTACA
>CACXDE010000471.1 GCA_902766305.1 uncultured Ruminococcus sp.
ACAAATACACCTACAAACATTCCTCCAATAAACTCCATATTCATTTTCCTTTCATTTCACAAAAACTTGTTTCGTTAAATTTTTTCTTATTAGATAATGCCCTGCTTATAGCCAGATCTATCCCGGAACGGCTTTTTAAGTGATAGTAATATAAATCCAAGTACGGTGTATTTAGTCTGTCTGTACGCCCAGACGCCTGAACCATTACCTTATATGAATAGTTCTGTGAAAAGAATATAATCGTATCTGTCTTTATACAATTCCATCCTTCCGCACCTGCGTTGTACTGAACAAGATATACCCATTCGTCCCCCTCCGGAACAGGCTGATGCTTATGACCATTCCACTCGGCTATCACTGTGTTTTCCGTATATCCGAGACTTTTAAGAATTTCCAGCTCGTAATCGAAATTGTAGAATATAATAGCTTTTGGGTGCTTTTCCAGCAATTCCAATACGGCTGTTTGTCTCGAATCATCCGAATTTACAACCTTACGAAGCAAATAACAATATTCACTCGCATTTTCAATAGGCTTATTTTCATAAGGATTCCATCTTGTACGAATTATTTGTTTGTACTTTGCTGTATCATAATCTGTGAAAATATCTTCATGATGAGCTTTAGTATGCCTGTTAAAGTCCATATTTACAAGAATCCTGTTTCTCAGCCTGATAAGGCGACCCGTATTTATATATCTGTCGATTTTCGGAAAAGTATTGTACGGACAATAAACTATATGTTCACGCTTGAATTCCGAACGGTTTTTATAAAATCCGTTGGCAATAAATACGGGAATATAATCCTGCCATGTATCTCCCGGAGTTGCAGAGAGCAATATCCATTCGTTTTTCTTTGCTATTTTCAAGAACGACTTTACCCAAGTTCCTGATCCTACTACCCGCTGTTCATCGAATATAAAGAATGAATCCTTAACATCTGCATATTTCCTAATATTATTCCAAGAATCTATAATGACTTTATGAGCGTACAGAATGTTCGTTTTTGAAGACATTAAAAACGGCAGCAATTCTTTTTCCCATTCCAGAGTATCTCTTTTTCTTGCTGTAGTTATGATGTAAAGATCTTCAGGAGGATCACTCATTGGCACATAGTCGTCAGTATTAATTTCTCCGCCTTCGTGAATATAATAGTAGGCAAGTGCCGTCCGTGATTTCCCGCTTCCGACACCTCCGCATAATATACAGCCATTTTTCATATGTCTTACAGCATTAAGCTGATAATCATAAAGTGAAATGCCTGACATTATTTATCACTCCTCGCACAGACATTATTACAGCGTGGACAGTAAGTATATAAATAACGATACACCATAACGCTGTAATTACATTCGCTTTTTTCTACCGAAAATAAACATCCGCACTCTCTGCATCTGAAATATAATTTTTCCATACAGTTAATCCTCCTTGTATCTTCTCAAATCTCATCAGAACAACGGAATATCATCATCGGGAAATTCCTCATCAGCGTACTTTCTCTCAAACTCGTCCTCTTCGATAGTAACATACATCGTTTTAAGATAAGCCTTTATCCCGCTTTTTCCGTTGACTTCCCAATTATAAGGACGGATGGTAAGATCAACATTGTTGATTTCCGCATAATCGAGAGTATCTATTGATTCCTCATCAAGCTTTGTTTTATTTCTTCTTGTGACTATATAGACTTTAGGAGGAACATGTTCAAAGCTGATTGACACCGGAATATAATGCAACGGTTCATCCCCTTCATCACGAGGAGCAAGAACCCTTACATTCCATCCTGCTTCTGATAGTTTTTGTACATCTGAGGGATCATCTATAACCACACAGAAATTACGGCTCCCTGCACGATTGTACTTGCTTTCTTTTCCAGAAAAATTTCTGAATATAATTCGAGCACCCTCAATTATAATATTGTTTATGTTCTTTTTTGCCATAATTATTTACTCCTTTATCAGAATGGCAGATCATCATCTGTAAACCATTCAAAATCACCATATTTGTTTATTGTATCAACAGCATCATCTACAAGTTTATTGTAATAATCCTTATCAATATCTGCTTCTTTGCCGTTGGCTCTGACTTCTTCGGCTTCGAGCCATCTGTATCCTTTTGAACCTGTGGCAGCCGCAAATCCTTTGTCACCTGTTTTTTTATCCACAGTTCCTCTCAGCAAAATACCGCCGCCGCAGCCTTGCTTTATCGGACAGAAATTACCGACCTTTCCGATGAATTTATAATTATGTTCATTTTCGGAAAGACCCTCATTCATATC
>CACXDE010000472.1 GCA_902766305.1 uncultured Ruminococcus sp.
AGGCGCAGTAAAGGCT
Organism: uncultured Ruminococcus sp.; assembly: GCA_902766305.1. Classification (GTDB taxonomy): domain Bacteria; phylum Bacillota; class Clostridia; order Oscillospirales; family Acutalibacteraceae; genus UBA1213. Next base: position 17 of record CACXDE010000472.1, read on the forward strand.
ATATCAAAAGCTGATGTAATAATAATCGGAGGAACATCTCTGAATGTTTACCCGGCAGCCGGTTTTCTGAATTATTTCAACGGAAATAAAATAGTGCTTCTCAACAAAAGTGCAACATCGTTTGATAACCGTGCCGATATAGTTATTCGTGATCCTATAGGTCAGGTTCTTGGCAGCGTTGTTGAATAATTATAGTGAAATATCCGCTTATCTGATAAATTTCAGATAAGCGGATAAAATTTTATTGCTGAGCGGATGATTGTGTTTTTTCTTCGTTCCTTTTGTTATATGCTGCCTCTATTTCATCAAGCGTACAAAACTTAACCTTACTGGAATCGTAATTGTTGTTTTCCTCAAGCAAATGAACTGCCGAATCCTTTACTGAGAAAATATCGTACCTGTTGATATTTACGACTGAATTCTGGTGTGCGCCGCCGATATCCTTGCTGTAGTAATTTGTCATTCTTGCATCTGTGAAAAAACGGTAAACAAGGAAATCATTCCCTGAAACTGCAAAGCCGCACTTATTTGGATTAAATACATTATTCTTTCCTTTGTAGTCTTCTACTGTCACATAAAGGCTTTCTTCGTGGCTCATTTTATTCTTGCGGAGAATATATGAATTATAAGACACTGCAACAGGATTGCTGTTGAATAATGATGTGTGCATTATAGCAAGATTCTTTTCAGCGTCTACATACAGCTCATCGCATACAATATGGGAAAGTGTTGTTTTTACATCACTAACGATATAATCCGACATTTCCGTTGTCGGTTTGAAAGAGCAGTACTGTTTTCCGATATACCGCACAATTTCAAGTGCAACACCATATTTGGCATAATCCTTTGTATCACTGACATAGTACTGCAATATAAGCTCCGGCTGCTTATCGTTATTGAAATCATCAAGAGAAAATTTGTTCATTTTCCAGTAGTATGGCTTTTTTGTTGAAGGTATTATGCCCTGACCGCTTGTTACCATTCTGTCAACATAATCACGAAGATGCTCTTCGTCCGTTTTGTTTTCCTCTGCTTTTTTCAGACTTTCCTGGCGAAGTCTTTCTTTTTCCGAAGCTTCTTTTTTTGAAGCTTCACGTTCACTTGCCTTTCTTTCTGATTCCAAACGTGAGGATTCTTCTTTTCTTGAACGCTCGGACTCAAGGTATGACGAATACACATTTTCCTGATATTCGCTTTCCTGGGAACGTATACTCCAATATTGAGACATGTCGTCAAGTCCGTCAACAGCGCAGCCTGAGAACATCATTATAGTCAGTAATAAAATTAATATCTGATATTTTTTCATTTACCTTTCCTTTCTTATCCGCCTGTTATTCCGATGTCTCTTCCAGAGCCGTATCAGCCTCTTCTATATCGCAGAACTGTACATTTGCCGTATCAAAATCGAACTGAGCTTCCAGCAGATGTCCGTATGCGTCAGGCACAGCAAAATCGGGCAGGGGTTTACATTTCATTATTTCCTTCTGTATAGCAATGCCGCTGTCACGGCTGATATAATTTATCTGTGCGGCAGCTGTACGGGTATAGAATGTATACACGAAGGGATGGTTGCTGCTGATAGAAAAGGCACTGTATGCAAGATTGCGCAGGTTATCGCGACCGGTATATGGTTCCTTGCTTATGCTAAGAGAATTTTTCAGGCTCACAGCGTCCTTCATAAGCACATAATCCCTGTACATAAGTGTTGTAACATCGGCGGATGTTATTTTTGTGGAAAGAATGCCTAAATTTCCTTCGTCATCAACATATATCTCATCCACAATCTCATGCTTTACATATCCGTCTTCTCCGATACGCACATAATCAGAGAAATCACTTGTACGTTTATAAGAAATAAGTTCGCCGTCCTTAAGCTTCACTATTTCTATTGCAATACCCTGTTCAGGCATACTATCGTCTGACTGGCATGAATACTGTATTACAAGCTCAGGACTGCCGTCTCCGTTAAAATCATCAATTTTGTACTGTCTGATGTTCCACGACACAGTCTGTTCTGAATCAACGATTTTTTGTGTGCCGTTTTTATCAGCAGACTCTATATAATCCTTAAGATACTGTGCGGCATAATCGGCTTCCTCAACTGTCAGTTCAGATGACTCGGCAGATACCGAATCATCAGCTTCTGAACTGACTGACGATACCGCAGTTTCAGACTGGCTGTTTTCGGATTCCTGTTCAGAGACAACCTCTTCGGAATGTGTTTTATTATATTCTGCTTCAACAGCGTCCAAGTCCAGAAAATCAGAACATCCGCTGAACGTCATAAGTATTATCGCAGATAAAATAATAATAGAATTTGATCTTTTCATTTTTTCTCCCTGAATTTTTATTTTTTTGAAATCATTCCTGACAGTATTATACCACTTCTGGGAATTAAATCAAGTCATTCTTAATTATTCAATATTCTTAGCATTTTCAATTTCACAGCTTAAACCCGCTTCCGATAAATTGAGCGATATCTCTTCCAGTATTATCTGTAACATCAACATTGATTACCATTGTTCTGCCGCCGTTTTTTTTGCAGACAGCTCTGGCAAACAATCTATCACCTTTCGGAGCACCAAGGTAATTTATACTTACCTGTTGTGCAACTGTAGGATTATGAAGATGATTTGAAAGTACTGCAAACGCAAAGTCAGCCAATGTAAATATTGCTCCGCCCATTATTCCGCCGTTTGCATTCCTGTGAATGTCAGTAAGTATAAGACTTGCCAAGGAATAATTATCAGTCAGTTCCTCTAATTCAACGCCTGTTATCATTGCATATTTATCGCCTTCAAAATACTTTTTTGCTTCTTCTTTGCAAGTGAATTTTCCCATAATCATACTCCGTTTCTGAATATTAATCAATCATATAAATTTAAAACTAATACTGATCGAACCGATTTAAATTATATCACACGAAACATTATTTTTCAATAAATGTCAAAAAAGAAACCATATTTGAAACGCAAGCTAAAAACTTCGTGATTATTTAAATGTATGTATTATTCAAGTTAGCTTAAAGTTATATTTCTTACTATTCTATTTACATAAATGAAGAGCTCATGCGGTTAAACATAAGCTCTCTGTTTTATTTGCATTTTTAATTAGCTATCAATATGATCAATTCGCAATTCCAAGAATATTACATACATCAGATTGCGGTATTCCGACAGTTTCTGAGATTTCATCAACAGGGCAAGAGATAGAATATAATTTTTTTACTATTGAGACAATTTTACCGGAAAAAGCCCTAATGCTTTCCTGTAATTTATTTTTCTCAACATCAAGCTGGTTCTTTTCGATATTTATCTGTTCAAGTCTCGCATCTGCTTGTTCAAGTCTCGCATCTGCTTGTTCAAGTCTCGCATCTGCTTGTTCAAGTTTTACATCGACTTGTTTGTTTTTCTCTAAATATTCCATTTTTAACGCTTCTGCACTTTTCATGGTAAAATACTCCTTTCCTGTAATCTGGTCTAAATCAACACGGTTTATGGCTTTGCTGTATCTTATCATCAATAACGATGTCAGAGGATGGTTTTTGTAAGTTTGCACGAAATTATTCAAATCATTCTGATCAGTAATTGAAAAGAAATGTGAGAATATTTTCAGCGATTCAGAAACAGTACCATCTTCTGCTTCCACAACGCTTGGTACAAAGACATTATAGATCGTGATAAGCCCCGAATATACATGTTCCTTATCATTTTCTCTGTACATACGAACAATCTCCACTGGTGCCTGATTGTTTTTCTTTGAGGTCAGAATGAAAGATACAGCAACCTGCCTTAGATCTTCGTATTGCAGATTTTCGACCTTTTGCCTTGAAATCAACCTGCAAGCGTAGTAAACTGTACGATTTTCGATATACTTCTGAGAGTAGGTATTCTGCATATCAGCACTTAATGAACGCCCGGAAGATTCTACGGCGTAAGTATCCAATCTGATGTTATTATGCTCGGTATTCTCTTTTGTGATATTTGCTTGGGATATAACTTCTATCGGGTCAACCGGTGACCTTTTCACCGTCACAGGCTTCAAAAATCTTATTGCTTGTGTCTGACAGCATTTCGCTTATTCTGATTTTCAGATCACATTCAGGAACACTGTAGCAAAGATCATCTTCAAGCACTACAATAAAGCACCCGAATCTGAAAATCAGACCGGGTGCTGAAATTACGAATTACGAATTAAATCAAGCTTTTCCTACAGAACCGAAGAGCTCCATCTTTTCCTTGACTGTAGCCTTGATAGCCTCGAAGCCGGGAGCAAGAAGTTTTCTAGGGTCAAAACCCTTGCCCTGGAGATCCTTGCCCTCTTCGATGTACTTTCTTGTAGCTTCCTGGAAGGAGAGCTGGCACTCTGTGTTAACATTGATCTTTGATACGCCGAGAGATATAGCCTTCTTGATCATGTCAGCCGGGATACCTGTACCGCCGTGAAGAACGAGAGGCATTTCGCCTGTCTTAGCCTGGATAGCGTCAAGAGTCTCGAAAGAAAGACCCTG
>CACXDE010000473.1 GCA_902766305.1 uncultured Ruminococcus sp.
GTCTTCATCTATATCAAGCATACCGTATTCACCGTCACAGCCTACAGAACCCGGATTCATGACAAGCATAGCGCCCTCAGCGGATGTAAACTGCTGGTGAGTATGCCCGAAAAGCATAATATCAAAGCCGTTTGAACGTCCCATATCAATAAGCCTTGAAAAACCGTTTTTTACTCCGAACAGATGACCATGAGTAATGAATATCCTCTTATAGCAAAGCTCTATCTCCTGATAAGACGGCAGGTCTGTATACCAATCACAGTTTCCTGTCACTCCGAAAAACGCCTTATCCGGATAAAGCACTCTGAGTTCAGAAAACTCTCTTGCGCCGTCTCCGCAAAATATTATAACCTCTGCATGACGGTGTTTTTTTATTGCTCTTTTCATGGACTCAATATCACCATGACTGTCAGAAAAAACCAGTATCTTCATTTTACCACCTTACCAGCGTGATGCTGGACCCTTTATGTGAAGCTTTTTTCGTTTACCATCATTGTCAGGCAACTCTGCCAATTATAAATTTACACTTACCACCTTACCTGACCTTCACCTTCAATAATAAATTTCATTGAAGTAAGCTCATTCAGTCCCATAGGTCCTCTTGCGTGAAGTTTTTGTGTTGATATGCCTATCTCTGCACCAAGTCCGAACATACCGCCGTCTGTAAACCTTGTGGACGCATTTACATATACAGCCGCTGCGTCGACAGATTCTGTAAATTTCCTTGCCGCCCTGTAATCGTCTGTGATTATACATTCACTGTGTCCGCTTGAATATTTTGCGATATGATCGACTGCTTCATCAAACGATGATACAACCTTGACAGCTAAAATATAATCTCCGTATTCTGTTTCCCAGTCACTTTCAATTGCAGGAACAACGCTGTCCCCAAGTATCGCCGCTGTTTTCTCACAGCCTCTTAGCTCAACATTTTTTTCGTCAAGCTTTGCCTTTATCATCGGAAGAGCCTTATCTGCAACCTTCTCATGAACAAGAATAGTTTCTATTGCATTGCATACAGACGGACGTGAAGTCTTTGCATTATATATGATATCAGCAGCCATTTCAAGATCGGCTTTTTCGTCAACATAAACGTGGCAGTTTCCTGCACCTGTTTCTATAACCGGAACCTTTGCATTTTCAACAACAGCCCTTATCAGTCCCTTACCGCCTCTAGGTATAAGTACATCAAGATAATCAGTAAGACACATCAGCTCCGTTGATGAAGCTCTTGAGGTATCCTCGACAAGCTGTATTGAGTTCTTGTCAAGACCAACACTTTCAACTGCTTCTCTCATAACGTCAGCTATGCACTTGTTAGAGTTGATAGCTTCCTTTCCGCCTCTGAGAATTACAGCATTACCGCTTTTCAGACAAAGCACTGCTGCGTCTGCTGTTACATTAGGACGGGCTTCATAGATTATTCCTATAACACCCATAGGTACTCTGACCTTTGTTATTTTCAGACCGTTCGGACGTGTGCCGCCGGAAATAACTGTGCCTACAGGATCAGGAAGCGCTGCTACTTCAAGCACACCCTGAGCAATTCCGTCTATACGTTTTTCATCCAGCATAAGTCTGTCAAGAAGCGACGCTGACAAGCCGGCTGCCTTTCCGTTTTCAATATCAATTTTGTTTGCGCTGATTATCCTGTCCTTATTCTTCACAAGTGAATCGGCAATTGCTTTCAGCGCATCATTTTTCTTCTCACCGGCTGTTGCAAGCTGTCTCGAAGCGGTCTTAGCAGCCTGTCCCATCTGTTCCATTACTGTCATGTTAAAACCCCCATTTTTAATTTAAATTTTTCCTTCTTCAGCTACAAATAATGTTCCAATACGCTCACCTTCAAACAATCTGTACATTTTTGAAGGATCTGCCCCGCTCATAACACAGGTACTTATACCTGAGCTTGCAGCAGCTGCAGCAGCCGTTATCTTTGTAGCCATACCGCCTGTTCCTCTGTTGCTGCCTGAATCCCCTGCTATTTCACGGATATAGTCGTCTATGTGATACACTACCTCAATCTTTTTAGCGTCAGGATTCTTTCTCGGATCAGTCTCATAAAGCCCGTCAATATCTGTAAGTATAACCAAAAGATCTGCTCCTACAAGATCAGCCACTATAGCTGAAAGATTATCATTATCGCCAAAATTTGCTCCGATAAGCTCATCAATAGCAACTGTGTCGTTTTCGTTCACTATTGGTATAATACCCATCTCAATAAGTGTCTGGAATGTGTTAACAACATTCTGCTTGGAATATTCGTTCAGAACAACATCCTTTGTCAGAAGTATCTGGGCGACTGAATTATTATACTCCCCGAAAAATTTATCATAAAGAAACATAAGCTCACACTGACCAACCGCAGCAAGAGCCTGTTTCTCTCTTGTTTCAGTGGGGCGCTTTCGTAGTCCGAGCTTTCCTACACCGACGCCGATAGCACCTGAACTTACAAGTATTATCTGTTTTCCGCTGTTATGCAGGTCACTGAGAACCTTGCACAGCTTTTCAAGATTCCTGAGATTAACATTTCCGTTTTCATATGTAAGAGTTGATGTACCCACCTTGACAACTACTCTTCTTGATTTTATATTATTCATGAATTTACCCCTTCAATGATGCGATATCATAAATACAGACGCAGAAACTGCTCCCTGCCATTCCAGTTTATAACCTATTACAGTAGTATACACTATTTTTTACTAAATTTCAATATAATTATAGTAAACGTCATTTATAAAGTCCTGTTGTCAGCATGAAAAATATTTCTCCTTACTGTCATTCTGAGGAGCGCAGCGACGAAGAATCTTTTATCAAGTTGTCAGTTATAAGTTGTAAGTTGTAAGTTTTATGTTTAACTGATATTAACTGTTAACTTACAACTTCCGACTGACGACTGTTAATAAAGATCCTTCGCTTACGCTCAGGATGACATCAGGGCAAAACTTTTGTCATTTACTATAACAACAATTCAGCAATTATAAAAAGTCTGCCACAATTATCATAAATATGTGACAGACGTTTGTTCAGCTATTCATAAAAGCTTTTCCTTTTTCAGTTATAGCTGTCGCATTAAATTCCAGCAGTTCGCTGCATCCGAAGCGGGATGTTGCCTTGACAAAACCATTCCTTCTGAGCAGCTCCAGAGCCTTGCCTATATCGCTGACAGAATACTTTTTACAGCCCGGCGCAGACATTACATCATTGAAAGAAACGCTTTTTCTGTTTTTAAGCGCATCATTGATATATTTTAATACATTTTTTACACAAATATCATTTAGCTGCATATCTACTCCTCCGTTAAGCAGTTATTTAATATAAAACTATAAGTGAGTAAATCTGACAAATTAAACAAACAGCTTGTCATTATCAGCAGTGTCTCCCCTTATAACAATATTGTTGTCAGACAAAGCTATATAATGCTTATTCAGAACAATAACTGTGATTTATGACAAATTATTTGCAATACTATTGATTAAAAAACTGAAATATGGTAACATAGATAGTGTCGCAATAATTATTACAACAATTTTACTAAAAAAGAAGGGAAGTCAGGATTATGGTAACAATCAAAACAATAAGAAAAAAATTCGGCGGAAATGTATGCCGCCAGTGTATAAATAAAGAATATGGAGTACATTTGCTTCATACTGACTGCAAGTACGATATGATGATGTATCCTATGCTGTGTCCTTCATGCAACGAAATGAAAAACATTGTATCCGGTCTGCAAATCAGCGGTTTGGCAAAGCTGATGTTCAAATAGTGGTGAAGATCATGAAAGAATACAAATTCTACGGATGGGAAACAGCAGATATAAAGGACGAAAACGGGCTGACACCAAGAGA
>CACXDE010000474.1 GCA_902766305.1 uncultured Ruminococcus sp.
TAACAGTCTTGCACTGCTTTCTTCATAATCCGTAACTTTTATGAATCGTTCCCTGTGCTATGCGCTTTTTCCAGCGAACCGCCAGCGTGATGCCAGCGTGACGCTGGACTCATAACAGTCTTGCACTGCTTTCTTCATAATTCTTAACTTTTATGAATCGTTCCCTGTACCATGCGCTTTTTCCAGCGAACCGCCAGCGTGAAGCTGGACCCATAACAGTCTTAAACCAAATTATTCTCAAATCAACTTCTATGAATCACGGGCAATGCTATTCAATTTTTGTTTCACCAAATATGATACTTATCGCTGCATACTATAATTTTAAACTTAGTAAAATTATTTAAAGATAAAGCTTGTTTACTTAGTAAACCTATGTTATAATAGGTATTATTAAATTATATCGCAGTCCTTACAGGTTAATATGACCTGCGCTGTATTCTACTAAAATATCAAGGAGAATGATAAAATGAAAATATCGACCAAAGGCAGATATGCACTCAGAATGCTTATTGATCTTGCGCTTCATCCGGAAGGCTATGTTGCCCTCAAGGATATTGCAGAACGTCAGAATATTTCAAAGAAGTATCTTGAACAGATTGTTCCTCTTCTCAACCGTTCTAATTTTCTGCGTACAAACAGAGGCTACCAGGGCGGTTATATGCTTTCTAAACCCGCTTCAAAGTATACTGTAGGTGACATCCTACGTCTGACGGAGGGAAGTCTTGCACCCATTTCTTGTCTTGTAGATGAAAACAACACCTGCCCCCGAGCTGACGACTGTATTACACTTCCTATCTGGGAAGGTCTTCACGAAGTCATATGCAATTATCTCGACAGCATCACACTTCAGGATATTATTGAAAAGCATAATACAGATAACGGCGGAGAATACTACATATAAAAATGAGGAACACAGCTCAATGTGTTCCTCAGCTTTTTTTACTTTTTAAGGAAAGCTATACCAGTGTTGAAATCCTCGTCACCGACAGCAAAGGTTCCGACATCACTCGTTGTCTCAACAAATGCGCCAGGATCATGAGTAAAAATAACATTTTTGCAGTTATAAAGCATTACCGCACCGTCTACAGAATATCCTTCGATCATATTGATCTTATAATTAAGATATACAAAAGACACATCCTCATTCTGTTCAAGCTGTGACTTCTGATTTGAAAGCTTAAACTCAATGCTCTTCACACCGGACAGCTTTATATCTTCCTCATTGACAATATTATCAGAATCATCCTTATACTTTGTATGGTATCCTATAATGTTGCTGCCCGCATTGCTCGTAAGAACTCCGCCCACTGCGTCATCAAGCGAAATTGCAGCCTCACTTGAAGCATAATGATCTGACAGATTAGGATTAGAATACAGACTGCTGTCATTTGTAATAAAATATACATCAGTTGCAACTCTCGCATATCTGAGAATAAAATTCTCAATTTCCAGTGCTTTCTCCTGTTCCTTAGCCGCAAAGGATGCCTTAGAATAGTTAGACATTGCACTCGCAAAGATACCGATACCCATTGTAGCGGTTATCGACAGAATAGCTATAGTAACTACAAGCTCAACAAGAGTATAGGCTTTTTTTGATTTTTTGAATTTCATGAAACCTTCCTCCTATCAAACATAATAAGGAACAAACGATTCATATATCAGACCGCCGTCCGCAGATTCAAACCTTGTCTTGATAGCAATACCCTTTACTGAATTGGTAGTCGCACCGCCTGCACCTGTATCTATAGGCAGATCAGTACCCGGAAGTAAAGTATACTGATAATCAACACCCTCCGAAAAAGCAACAGTAGGATTACCCGAAGCATCCAGCGTTGCCGGAACATACTTTGCTTCAGGAACAGCAGCCGACACAGCTGCAACAATAGGACTGTTTGCAGGATCACCTGACTCTACATCCATCATCCTGTCGTCCGCCGAATCCTCTGTTATCTGCATTTTGATAACAGTATTCATTATTATCTCGTTCAGGGAAGAATTCAGGATCGCAGCTCTGTTCTGGTCAGAATTATTTACAGTCGTTGTAAAGCCACCGACCATCGCACCCAAGGTTGA
>CACXDE010000475.1 GCA_902766305.1 uncultured Ruminococcus sp.
GCTCATCAAGCGGTTGAATGATACATTTCCCTGCATTTCCGTTTTGATAGAAATAGCATTTTTTATTCGCTATGATTTTTGAAATAGTCGGTTCCATACTAAATCACTCGGATAATTCCGTTTTCCTTTCCAATAATTCTTTTTCTGTTTTTCTTGCATTTTCGTTTGGTTCAACAGGATATAATGCAGATACAGCATCAAACAGTTCAGATGAAAGCTCTTGCAGGGGTGTGTAATTTTCCCAGAATTATTTTACACTAACCCACATTCTATAGTTAGTGGAATTTACGGTAGGGTTGCGTGTAATTGCGGTTACCGGTTTTAAAAAATGCTCTCAAACTGTTACGATGATTAGATTTCGATATTGTTTTTAATCCATTCCATTATTACATCAACTATATACTCTTGCTCCTGTAAAGTTAATTCCTTTCCGGCAGGTATGTGATGCCACTTTTCGAGACAACTCCTGCAACAACTGGCTGTAGCGTGTTGAGCAACAAAAACCGGATGTCCCTTCATAGGAGTCTGCTTACCGTCGTTTTCGGGATTTTCAGCTGAAAGACGCTTCTTTACAAAGTCCTTAGCATGGTCCCGAATCACGCTAAACCCTTTCTGCTTTACGGTGTCAACATCTTTGCCTGACAGGCAAAACCGGCTTCTGAAAGTGGATTTGCTCAGCCTGTCAAAAAGCTCTATCCTATCCGGCAGCTTATATGAAATAAGGCTTGCCGAATTCGTACCCGGAATATAACTGTAGCCTGACTTTTGTGCCTGCGGAATCTGGTCTTTCCTGTCGATATGATATGTCTTGCCGTTCCTCAGGAATAGCGCACCGGTCTGCTTGAAAGTAAACGGCACTCCACAACGGATACACTCTCTCCTGATCTCCTGAACCCATCTGAAATCACAAAGCCTTGCATCAGATCCTGACTCTCCCCCACAGGTAACGTGCTCGATCAAGCCCGAAGAAAGATACTTTTCCATGTTGATCTCACCAAGAATCGGCTCACAAATCACCTGCTTATGCTTTATTGGTAGTTCAAGCAGGATCGGCAGTCGATAGTCAGTCCTGTCCTGATTCTCACAGGTACTGCTGATAGTGACATTGCCCCATCCGTCTCCCCAGTCTGACGGAATACATTTCTCAAAGCGATCTATCCTTTTTGTAATAATATGGAATGACAGATCCTGCCTGAACCTAATAATATCCCAGCAACCTTGTCTCCATTCATCTGCATCCTCAATGAAAAAATCAGAGGTCATACAGGTATAAACCGTCCCGTCATCAGAAGTGACCTTAAATTCTTTATACCTGTTCTTTTTTAGCGGCAGATCGTAATCACCGGTTTTAGATACAATCGACGCATCTTTTCCTATACTTTCGTCCCGTCTGTAAACGTAACAGTTTGCGCAGCCGGGACTTATTTTGTGGCACCCGTGCCAAGGATTCCAAATAGTCATAGTTTACCTGATCTCCCGTGTTTCGTCAAGTATCTTTGCTTCGGTATTGTTCTCCACAAAACCGGATATTTCATCCATTATACTATCAGCCATAGCATTATGCGGTACAATAGCTGCAACCCCGACAACTATAATATGGTGTATATCCTGTTCGTCAACCTCTGTCGCTGAAACATGGAATTTGTTCTGAAGCTTTGCTACAAGACTTTTTACGATCATTCTTTTCTCTTTCAGGCTGTTTACCCACGGGGCATGAAGTCTGAATGTCATTGCAAATACTTTCATTATTTCTTCGTTATCATCCACGCTGCAATATGAATTGCCTGCTGGACTTCTCCCTTTCAAATCATACTTTCGTTTTCTTTTTCAGATAGTTTTCTTACATTCAAGAACCCGGTTTCATCAGGCTCCTGATAACGACTATTGTAATTATAATGCAAATTTTGTAAAATAGCAATACAATATATTAAGACGCCACGGAATTCAAGTTTCTTAGGAAGAAATTTAAAAGTCATATAACGCTGAGTTCCAAACTTTAATCCTGATTCTCTAACGCTGTCATCCTGAGCGTAAGTGAAGGATCTTTACCACAAAAGCAGAATAATTGAAAAGATTCTTCGTCGCTTACGCTCCTCAGAATGACAAATTGGCAGCATTATTATTCCATAACTGTAAGATTTTGAAAAACATAAATTCTGAAAAGTCCCAGAATTATTTTACACCAACATTAAGGCTGTCTTTTCGTGTATTCCTTACATATTATGTAATACTGAATAATTAGTATGATACGGAAGGAATGATGAAAATGAATCCGTGTGAACTGACCGCTTCAATTACTGCTGTCGCAAACGCCATTGCATGCAAACTCAGCGATGATGAGCTGTCTCTGTTATCCGTCGTAATGGTACAGCTGGGCGACACATTAGCAACTATTGCCTCGCAGCGTGCGATATGTGAAAAAACAAAAGAATAATCAACAGCTGTGATATAATAATTGCACAATAAAGTGATTGTGTGAAAACACCTGAATACCATTTTATGAAATGAGTATAATAATACAATTGCAAATAATTATTTTTTAGTGTATAATAGGGTGTAAGGTGATTTTATCAGGCAAGAAGGGAAAACGAATGAGCTATTTTAGATTAAAAAACAGTATGAAACTGTACTACAAGGATGTCGGACAGGGACCTGCTGTGATAATGCTTCATGGCTGGACAAGCAATCATAAGATATTCGATAAACCGGCGAAGTATCTTCAAAGCTCTGCAAGATGTATCTATTATGACCAGAGAGGACATGGAAACAGCAGAGACGCAAATATTACTATGCCGTCAATGGAAGAACTCGCAGAAGATCTAAGAGAATTGATTGTTGGTTTGTCGCTTTCCGATATTACCTTGGTAGGCTGGTCTATGGGTGCTGGTGTGGTAATGAATTATATAAAAGAGTATGGCTGTGCTGATCTGAGACAAATTGTGATTTGTGATATGACACCTAAACAATTAAATGATGATATCTGGAATATGGGACTGTATAAGGGTGAATATAAGCAAACTGACCGTACAGCTTCCTCAGAAAAGGATTTTCTTTCAGTATACAAAGCGTTTGCAATAGGAGCTAAGCCTGTCTTAAAGAATATGCCTCAATTTCTTCTCGACCATATTTTGAAGAAGAGACTTATGTATTGCGACGAAAACGTACTGAAAAGTTTGTCAAAGTCTATGCTGTCTCAGGATAACCGTGAGGTGATAAAAGATATAAGCGTACCATTTACTTATTTTTATCCAATACCGGGTTCACTGTTCTCACCCGAGCTATCAGATTGGTACAAGGATAATATCAAAACAAAATTCCGGGCAGTTCCGTTTAATAATTGTACTCATCTATTCATTTCAGAAAATCCCGAAAGATTTGCAAAAGCAATTGAAATGCTTGTCAGATAGATTTACTTGAAAAAATAATAAACAGGAGGAGAAAAATGGCTTACACTAAAACAAATGTGACAATTATTGCATTTATGATTGGAATAAGAAAAAATATCGTAATGCAGATAGCTGAAAACAACACTGAACTTGTTGATAAGCTGAGCAGTGACAAGTACTGCTGTGTAATAAGATATCTTTGCAAATTAAGAACAAATCTTATGATGAATTTCAAGAAAACAGATCAGGAGATGAAGATCAATCTCACAAACATCGATAAACTTCCCTGGTTCGACAGTGACAATATCAAACAACTTGAAGAATGGGGGTTTCATATTGTCAAAGCAAACAGTACGTCTTCAAAATATATGGAGATTATAAATAAATATATCAGTGATAATATCAACTATTGCAGACAGCTGTTTCCGGAATATGTAAACTGGGATTATATAAAAGACCTTTTTGTTATACCAAGATTTACACAGGAAAAGGTAATCAAAGCTGAATTTGTAAAGTTTATGGCAAACAGAGAATATTATCCTTTCCAGCAGTATATACATTGGCAGCCATTTGACTGCGGAGGAATGCTTTTCAATGATTCAAGATTTTTCTCGATCATTTATTACCAGCACAATGATGATTTTATTTCCAAATCAAACTACAGAGAAGCTGATGAAGATATAAAAGAAAAAATATATCAGTTTATTAACATTTCAGACAGTGTGGAGATCGTGGTAGACTGTGAAAATTCAAATCCATATAAATTATGCAGTGTCATCGCCGGTCTGAACAAGGTCGAGATATCTAAAATTCAGAAGCTGATACTATTTGATGACATCCATACAAGCCCCGGATGGGATATGCTCGATAAGTTTGTTCCTATACCGCTGGAGCATATTATGGTCGAACGTGTAAAAGAACAAAAAAGCCTTGTAGATATAAAAATGACAGCCACTGTATGTATGGAGCATTATCAGAATCGTGTTTCTTCATTTTTGCTGTTCTCAAGTGATTCTGATTATTGGGGTCTTATATCTTCACTGCCAAGCGCAAATTTTCTTATGATGTTTGAATATTCCAAGGTAAGCGAAGCAATAAAGAACACTCTTGCGGTGCATGATATTTTTTACTGTGCAATTGATGATTTTGGCACAGGCAAGATAGACGAATTTAAGAAATTTGTTTTGTTCAGGATGCTGAAAAAATATCTTCCTGATCTTTTACAGTACAACGGAAAGGAGCTTGTGACGAAAATATACGCAGAAGCAAAGATTCCGGCTGAACAAAATGAAATGGATAATTTTTATAACAAATATATCAAGACCCTTAAATTTGTAGCTGACGACAACGGAAAAATGTATTTTGAACTAAGATGAGATTATACCTTCCTTTGCCGCTAAAAATGGAGAAACATCATGAAAGAATTATTTTCAATTGATCTGCATGACTATGACTCAAACTCAGAGGTTTTCAGACGTCCCTCTGCAAGAGGAATAATTATAAAAAATAATAAAATTGCTTTGGTGTACAGCAAAAAAGAAAAATACTACAAATTTCCGGGCGGAGGTATAAACGAAAACGAAGATATATCCGAGGCTCTTATCCGTGAAGTCAGAGAAGAAACCGGAATGATTGTTATACCTGAAAGTATCAGAGAATTTGGAAGTGTTATGCGCCGCCAAAAAAGCAATTACTCACCGGATACTATTTTTGAACAGGAGAACTATTATTATTTTTGTGAAGCAGAGAAAAGATTATCCAGTCAGGAGCTTGATGATTATGAGAAGGAAGCGGAATTTTCGCTAAGATTTGTCGATATAGACGAGGCAATAAACGCGAATGATGACTATCACAGCGATGATTATTTCAATGAGATTATGATCAAACGTGAAATGAAGGTTCTACAGTTAGTCAAAGATTATTTACAGACCTTTGACCGGCGTAAAATCAAGAATTAATCTGATCCAGTGTTTTATTGCTCTCATTTCCATTAGGTTAACTTTGTAAGAAAAAATCTTCTTCATTAATCAGATTTTCACTAAAAGCGGATAATTTTAAATAGGGGGCGCCTTGATGAAGTGGGCGTCCCCTTAGAAGTATTATTTGTAATTTTCAAGCCTACGGTATTTTTCAATATCAGACGGGTCAGCATACAATGACGGATCAAGAACCCCCAATACCCTTCCGATAAGATAAACTGATTCGTCATCATTAAAATACATCACAGAATAATCCGGATTTAGGGAATGAAGCCCGTCTTTCTCATATTTTTTTATATATGTTTCATTTCCGACAATAAATGCGCCGATCTCTCCGAAATCAAGTTCTCCCCCATTACTGAGGCGCTGAACAAGAACCTCCTGCCCGTCCGAAAATTCCGGTTCCATACTGTCTCCGTTTACTCTGAAAATACTGTCTGCACCTGATATCTCCGACGTATTATACAAATATACAGGCTCTGCGTCATCCTCAAATTCGGTAGGATCGCCAACACCAGCAGCAAGTGTCCGGCTGAAATAAAGCAATACTTTTAGTTCAGGTACATCCTTTGCTTCCTCAATTCTTGAAAGATTATCAATCATATTATCAACGGCAAATCTATGCCCCGGCGACAATGCGTCATATCTTTTGATGAAATCATACTGTGCATCAGTCACTACTAAATTCGGATCAACTACATCGAAAAGCTCGTATAATGTTATACCCAGAACTTTGCATATTGCAGGCAGAAGATTAACGTCCGGCCGTGAACGTCCGTTTTCCCAGTTAGATACTGAATTGCCTGTTATACCTATTCTTGCCGCAAGAGTTTTCTGTTCCATTTGAATTTTTTCACGATAAAACCTTATACGCTCACAAATAACAGGAAGTATCCCCTCATTTGTGATTTTTCCGGTATTAGGATCAATTTTTCCGTTTTTTCTCGGAGAAGGGGATTCAAAACTTCTTTTTGCCATTCAGATCACCCCATTAAAGAAACTTTCAATCTAATAATATCATAACACAATTAAATACATTTGTAAATACTATTAATTAAATTATTGTCAGCAAAAATTTAAAATAATTTGATTTCAAAATATCAATTGCATCTTATTATTAAAAAAACTTGAACTGCCAGAGATATTACTCTGACAATTCAAGTCTTTTATTTTTATGGTATAGTTACATTTCCAAGCTCAATATTCCCGGGAGCCATCATTAATCCTACAAATCCCACAACACATCCTATAATACCTATAAGACAAGCAATAAAAACAATCTTGCTTATCACTTTTCCGATTTTTGAAAGCTTTTGAATAGTATTCAGTGTTTTCATAAATATAACCTCCATGACATTATATTACTTATGCTGTTCAAGATATTCTAAAAACTCCGGTGTTTTTGACCAGTATTTTATCCCCCAGTTTTCAAAATTCCACTTTTCAATATAACTGTTGCATTCATAATCAATGTAATATATCAGACCGTTTTGTACAACAAAGTTTGTAGGAAAATAGTCTATATTCAAACCGGCAGCTTTTGCGGTATCCGCCATTTCACGCACCTGAGGCAGATACATCTCCACAGAAATATCATTTTTCACCATATCAAAAATGGTATTTCCGTCAATATATTCCTTAACGATGCGTTCATGCTCAATATCAATGTCTATCATTTTCGGTATACGTATTCCGGCACTTAGCAGCTTACTATAGTCAAAGCGTTCAGCTTCTATCTTATTGCCGAATGTATAATAACTGCATGGCTCATGATGAATCTGCTTCAGAACTACAAGCTTTTTATCATACTCAGCAAGATAAGAGTAACCGCCCTTTCCCTTGCCGAGCAGATTTATAATTTTATATTCTTTATCGTTTACCCTAATATTACTTTCCATGGGTCTCTCCCCTATCTTCCTGAAAATTATTGTCAATATAATCCATATACGGTCTGCGATAGTATACACTGTCCGGATTATCTTTATACCACTCAAACTCTTCTTTCAAACCTTGTTCAAGAGAAACAGTTTCAGGCATAAGCTTATTCTGCCGGCTCACATCAAGGATATATTCATAGTTATAGAAGCAGAAATATTCACGCTGAGGAATATCCTTATCTACCTTTATAAATTCAGGAGTTTTACCGGCTGCTTTATAACAAAGACTTACCCACTCTTTAACCGATACAATATCATTATTGCCGATATTAAAGATATGATCCTCTGGGTGTTTATCTATCAGAATTTCAATAAACCTGCAAAGATCGCAGACATTGAAAAACTGAAGCTTCATATCGCCGTCTCCCGGAATATAAAAAGCTCTGCTCTGCACTGCACAGTCAAACAAAAATCCCTCACGGTATATGTTTTCATAAATGCCATAGAAATAAGGTGGGCGGAGAATATAAGCCCCCGGCACTTTTTCCTGCAAATATCGTTCTGCTTTCAGCTTATTTATTCCATAATCACCCCATATGGAATTGCACCCACAGTTTTGATCCTCAGTAAAAGGCTGAGGATTTGTTTCGGGATATACAGC
>CACXDE010000476.1 GCA_902766305.1 uncultured Ruminococcus sp.
CACACTATCTGTCAAGGATGTAAAAAATACGAAAGTACTTCTGTGCAGCGATTCTGTTGAGTTTGGCGGCAAAACTGAAAACGCTGATAAGCTCGTTTCTTTTGAAAATAATTATCTGAAATTTACACTTCCGGCATATTCAGGAATGATGATAAAGCTGTCCTGATAAATTCCTTTATCGTATGATAAAAACTTCTCCCGACCCTACAAAAGATCAGGAGAAGTTTTTTATTCCTCATTTTTCTCAAGAGCTGTAAATACGCAGCCGCACGGGCAATCATATTCTTTTTCATAAAAAACATGATTAAGTCTGCATCTTATAACAGGCAGAGCATTTTTTTCAAAATCTGTGACAATAGGAATGAACCGGCGCTTGTCAACATATTCTTTTTCAATATAGACCATATCCTCATTAAGATGAAGAGTTCCGAACCGGCAGGTGGACGCAAGATAACCTTCCTCACACTGATACAGCTGATGTATGACGGCGATTCCGAAAACATCCCTCAATACCTCTTCATCTTCCTTTTTAAGTATCTTTGTTACAGCCACAATTGTTTCAGGATTAATTTCAAGCCTGCCTTCTTTTTTCTCTTCTGCAATATTAAGCAAAACAGATGCCGGCGCAATTATCACATCTGCAAAAAAGCTTCTGAGCTTATCCATGTTTGTACTCATATCAGAATCAGCATTCAAAAACAGAAGCTTTATGTTCCCAAAAGACATTGAACCGCAGATACCGCTGTCCGTATCTGTGAAAAATGCAACATTGTATTTTGCTGTCACACCGTTCTCTAAAAATTCAGCAAGTACAAAACCTATCTTCTTTTCCGTCTCTTTTTCTTCTTCTATAAAAAAGTCCTTATCGTTTGTCTTACCGTAATTAAATCTTATTCTGATGTTATTGAGCCTGTCGGACAGACTTATATCTCTTTCACTTTCCTCAGCCAAGCTTATTGCGTCCTCCCTGCTGATACCGACAGTATTGATTATATCAAAATTATCAGTAATAGTTTTTCTGTCGATTATTGGCAGGCTTTCAAGCATTTTCCCTCTGAATCTGTGATAAAATGGGGAATTATCCGTA
Organism: uncultured Ruminococcus sp.; assembly: GCA_902766305.1. Classification (GTDB taxonomy): domain Bacteria; phylum Bacillota; class Clostridia; order Oscillospirales; family Acutalibacteraceae; genus UBA1213. The sequence continues at coordinate 1,088 of CACXDE010000476.1, forward strand.
ACAAAAGAAAGATGACGGTTTATCATCTTCTTTTGAAAAAACTGAAGCTGTTTTTTTGATATATATTTACCATATCTGAATTTCAGATAATATCTGAAAACATTTAATCTGTTTATCATATTCCATTGCCCCCGGTATAGATATCCGTATTTTTTAACCAACATTATACTACCACATTTATACCCTTTTAGTCAACACCGTATCAAAAAGACTTTTTAATTTAAATATCAGATTTCAATTTTTCTGCTGTATTTTTATTTTTCTATTTACAAATGAATATATATTTAGTACAATATAAGAGTTGTTAAAACTTAAAATTTGTAAAGAGGTGTGCAAACTATGGTTTTTTACAGTAAAAATACAGAGCTAGAATTTGTTGACGGAGTAGGCTTTCTGCGTTTCCCGATACTGAAAAAGCTCGATTTCATAAATCACGCATTCTCAACACGTATAGGCGGTGTGAGCGAAGGTCCGTATAAATCAATGAATCTTAATTTCAAACGAGGCGATGATCCTGATAAAGTGACTGAAAATTACCGTATATTCTGCCGTGCAGCCGGATTTGATTTTGACAGTCTTATAAGTTCATCTCAGGATCACAATACCTTTGTACGAAGAGTTACGAAAAAAGACTGCGGTATTGGTATTACCCGTCCTAATGATATCGAAAGTGTTGACTCTCTGATAACAAACGAACCAGGAGTCACTCTTGTAACTCATTACGCTGACTGTACTCCTATATTCCTTGCTGATCCTGAAAAGAAGGTAATAGGTCTTGCCCATGCCGGATGGAGAGGGACTGTAGATAAAATAGGTGAACTGACTGTAGAAAAAATGAAAAGTGAATTTGGCTGCGACCCGTCTGACATAATAGCAGTAATTGGTCCGGCAATAGGCGCCTGCTGCTATGAAGTAGATACGCCCGTATATGAAAAATTCGCCTGTCTTACCGAACTGAAACCAGCATACTTTACAAAGATGCTTGGACATGGAAAATATCTTGTCGATCTGAAAGAAACAAACCGCCGTATGCTTATGGACGCCGGTCTTCTCAGTATTAATATTTCAATAAGCGACGTCTGTACAAAATGCAACAGCGGTCTTATGTATTCTCACCGTGCAAGCGGCGGAGAGCGCGGCGGTCTTGTTGCAATGCTGTCTATCAAAAACTAAACATTCTATTCTTATCTGCCGATATGTTGGGGCTGCCGCCCCAAACCCCGCCCGGG
>CACXDE010000477.1 GCA_902766305.1 uncultured Ruminococcus sp.
CACTGTCGATACCATCAAGAATTATGTCAGAGCCAAGATTGGAAGTCAGTATCATTATAGTATTTTTGCAGTCAACAGTACGTCCCTGACTGTCAGTAATGCGCCCGTCGTCAAGTGCCTGCAAAAGAACATTGAATACATCCGGGTGAGCCTTCTCTATCTCGTCAAAAAGCACAACAGCATACGGCTGCCTGCGCAGTGCTTCCGTGAGCTGACCGCCCTCGTCATAGCCTACATATCCGGGAGGCGCTCCTATAAGACGGGATACGGAATATTTTTCCATATACTCGCTCATATCTATTCTTATCATATTGCGTTCATCGTCAAACAAAGCCTGAGCAAGAGCCTTTGCAAGCTCTGTTTTGCCTACACCTGTCGGACCAAGGAAAAGGAATGAACCTATCGGACGTCCGGGATCCTGTATTCCCGCACGGGAACGAAGTATAGCGTCACAGACTCTCTCAACGGCTTCATCCTGACCTACAACTCTTTCGTGCAGAATATCGTCAAGGTGAAGAAGCTTCTCTCTTTCTCCTTCAAGCAGCTTTGAAACAGGAATACCTGTCCATCTTGATACAATACCGGCAATTTCTTCTTCTGTTACTCTGTCACGCAAAAGCGAGTTTTTCTTATTTTCAGCAATTTTTTCCTGCTCTTCAAGCTGCTTTTGCAGCGGCGGAAGAATACCGTATTTAAGCTCCGCAGCCTTGCCAAGATCATATTCATTCTGAGCCTTTTCTATTTTAGCATTTGTCTGTTCTATCTGCTCACGAAGCTCTCTTACCTTTTCAATTGCATTCTTTTCATTATCCCATTTTGCTTTCATGGAATTAAAGGTTTCTCTGTCATTAGCCAGTTCTTCCTCTATTTGATTCAGATGTTCCATCGAAATTTTATCTGTTTCTTTTTTCAGGGCTGCCTGTTCAATTTCAAGCTGCATTATCTTGTGTGATATCCTATCCATTTCCACAGGCATACTGTCAATCTCTGTCTTTATCACAGCGCAGGCCTCATCTACAAGGTCTATAGCCTTGTCAGGGAGGAATCTGTCCGAAATATATCTGTTTGAAAGCACAGCCGCTGCAATAAGAGCCTGATCCTGAATCTTGACACCGTGATAAACCTCATACCTCTCTTTAAGCCCTCTCAGAATAGATACACAGTCCTCAACAGTTGGTTCATTTACCATAACAGGCTGAAAACGTCTTTCAAGTGCCGGATCTTTTTCAATGTACTTTCTGTATTCATTAAGCGTCGTAGCGCCGACACAGTGAAGCTCTCCCCTTGCCAGCATAGGTTTGAGCAGATTTCCGGCATCCATTGCGCCGTCCGCTTTACCTGCGCCGACAATAGTATGAAGCTCGTCTATAAACAGTATAATCTCGCCGCTGCTTTTTTTGACTTCATTCAGCACAGCCTTCAATCTTTCCTCAAACTCGCCCCTGAATTTTGCGCCGGCAATAAGCGCTCCCATATCAAGTGAAAAAAGCTTTCTGTTCTTAAGATTGTCGGGAACATCTCCCCTGACTATCCTGAGCGCAAGTCCCTCTGCAATAGCAGTCTTGCCGACGCCGGGTTCACCTATAAGACACGGGTTATTTTTGGTTTTTCTTGAAAGAATGCGTACAACATTCCTTATCTCCTCATCTCTGCCTATTACCGGATCAAGCTTTTGCTGTCTTGCCATTTCTACAAGATCCTGACCATATTTTTTCAGAACATTGTAGGTATCCTCCGGATTATCGCTCGTTACTCTCTGATTTCCTCTGATTTCTTTGAGAGCATTAAGAAACTTAGTCATTGTAATACCGGAGCGAGAAAGGATCTGTTTTATATTATCCTGAGGCTTGCTTATTATTCCCAGCATAATATGTTCAACAGACACATATTCGTCCTTCATGTTTTCAGCCTGCTTTTCTGCTTCTGTTAAAGCAAGATCAGCTTCATGCGACAAATATATTCTTTCAGGATCTGCGCCGCTTCCGCTTACCTTTGGCAGCTTGTTTATCTCAGATTCGCACTGTGATAATATGACAGCATTATCACCGCCAAGCTTGCTTATCATTTCACTGATAAGACCGTCATTCTGTGAAACAAGGGCATACAAAATATGTTCCTGTCTCATTTGCTGATTGCCATATTCAACACAGCATTCTTTTGCAGACTTTACAGCTTCAATACTTTTTTGCGTATACTTCTGCATATCCATAAAAAACACCTCTTGTTTATTGTTGAAAACTTAATGTACTGCACTGTACATTCATTAATAATATTATATCACTTATTTTATCAAAATCAACTGCATTCATACCTCAGAATAATTTTTTATAGTAAACGTCATTCATAAAGTCCTATTGTCAGACTGAAAAAATCC
>CACXDE010000478.1 GCA_902766305.1 uncultured Ruminococcus sp.
AACTTTTATGAATCACGGGTAGTGCCATTCCGTTTTTGTTTCACCAAAGATAATTTTTATCGTTGCCAACTATAATTTTACACTAAGTTTACCGGCGAGCTGCGCCTGCAGGAAGTGCCCCTGGAGTGCCGGAACTTTAATGTGAAGTTTTTTCTTTCAGCAAAGTTATCAAAAAACGCTGCAAATTATAATTTTACACTTAGTATATTATTCAGGAAAACTTATAATATTTGTAGTTTTGAAAACATCCGACATTTAATGAGAGTGGATTATTATTCTCAATTTTCTGCCATATATTTTGTCAATTATTTTCTAATATCGAAATTTGATCGTCAGTTAACGAATTGACAGAACTATTTTTCTTTTAAAAATCAAAATAATTTGCGGATAAACTTGCTAATTTATAAAATATATTGTATAATAGCAGAGAAAGCAAATTATATTAAAAGCATGACGCTGTTTTAGCAGCAGCCGTATAAAAAGTGATCTTATGCGGCAGAGGATGTTTCCTCATGCTTTTGCATTGGAGAAAAGGAAATGGATTTTAAAGGAATAAATTGTCCTGTATGCAGTAAGGCCTTTGAAGAAACTGACGATGTAGTTGTTTGCCCCAAGTGCGGCGCTCCGTACCACAGAGAATGCTACAAAGAAAAGGGTAAATGTATATTTAGTGATCTTCATAAGGAGAAAAAAACATACAGGGAGGTTTACTGTGTAGGTGAAGATGTCAATGAAGACACCGAAGAGGATGCTGACGGCGATTCTGCTGTGTGCAAGCACTGCGGTCATAAAAACTCGAAGGACTCTATAGTTTGTGAAAAATGCGGAGAATTTCTTACCGGGGCAAGCTTTTTTGCACAGGCAGCGATTGATCCGGATAATGACAGCGATGACGATGAAGAGCTTGAAAAACTGAAGGAACAGATGAGAAATGTGGGACCTGTTATGGGCAGTGCTAATTTCTATACCAACGGTTTTCGGTTCGGAATTGATGAAGCTGAGGATCATGACGGCGTAACCTCTAAGGAACTTGCAGATTATGTCGGCGGTAATGCTCTCTACTATATTCCTGTCTTTTCACGCATTAATTCCTTCAATACAAGCCGTTTCAATTTTGCGGCTTTTCTGTTCAACGGTGCATGGTATTTTTACCGGAAACAGTATCTCAAGGGTATCGCCGTGTCGCTTTTAATGACTGCGCTGGGACTTATTCAGAATGCAGTAATGTATTTCAAAGCCGGCGATCTCTGGGAAAAAGCAAATACTGCTCTGAATGCTTCTGAAGCAATGCCTGCCTACAATGAGTACATAAGCTATATGAACAGCAATTGTACTCCACTTGAAATATTCTTTATGATGCTTCCGTATATTCTTAGCTTCATGTCAATAGCTATTATGTTCGTATGCGGGCTTACGGCAAATAAAGGATATTATCAGAAAGCGTTGAAAAAAGTCAGACAAATCAAAGAAAATAACCCTGATGATGATGAAAAACAGCTAAGAAAAAAAATAGTCCGTGCCGGCGGCATTAATTTAGGCGCCGCATTCTCGCTTCTGGCATGTGAATCTATTATCAATATGGCAATGATGTTTTTCTTCAACAGATAGCTGTCAAAATATTTAATAACTGGAGGCAATTAAAAAATGAAAGTTACAAAAGCTGTTATCCCTGCCGCAGGTCTGGGAACAAGAGTACTTCCTGCAACCAAAGCTATGCCAAAAGAAATGCTGACAATAGTGGATAAGCCTGCTATACAGTATATTGTTGAAGAGGCTGTCAATTCCGGAATAACTGATATTCTTATAATCACAAACCGCGGAAAGGGAATAATTGAAGATCATTTCGACCGTGCGCCGGAGCTTGAGGACAGACTTTCTAATACAAATAAAGCTGATGTCTATGACGACATAGTTTCCATATCAAAGCTCGCCAACATTTTCTTTATCCGTCAGAAGGAAACAAAGGGTCTTGGTCATGCTGTAAGCTGCGCCCGTTCTTTTGTCGGCAATGAACCGTTTGCCGTTCTTTACGGAGATGATGTTATCATTGGTGATGATCCTGCCTGCGCACAGCTGATACGTGCATATGAGAAATTCGGAAAATCTGCCGTAGGTATAAAGCCTGTTCCTGAGGATCAGATATTCAAGTACAGTTCATTGAAGGTAGATCATATAGAAGACAATCTTTACAACTGCACAGATATGATAGAAAAGCCGAAAACAAAGGAAGAGGTTCTGTCTCTTTACTCAATACTCGGAAGATGTGTTCTGACACCGGATATTTTTGAGATACTCGACAATACCCCTCCCGG
>CACXDE010000479.1 GCA_902766305.1 uncultured Ruminococcus sp.
AAAATAATATGTAAGTACAGGGTCAGAAGCTCCTGAAAGCTGAGAAGTCAGATTGTATTTCTCATATTTTACATCTGCATTCTTGAATTTAGCAGTACCGCTCTCCACGAAAGTACAGTTATTGATGACTCCAAGGCAGCGCTTGACAGTGTATTCCTCTCCGAAATTTTCTGCTATTCCATCATAAACACTGTGTGTATATGTTTTGCTGCTATGGTCGATAGTATACAATTCATGATCCTTATAAACACAGCATTGATTTCCAACGTCTGACATCATTACAACACCGGCCTGATCGTTTTCAAAGTCTACGGCTATTATATAGTCATATACAACCTTTACAGTACCGTCACTGCTCTCTGATGCGGCGGAAGATGAAAGCTTTGACGGATCATATTCCTGAGTCATTGCAACATCAATATAATATGCGTCCCCCATCCACAACTCTCCGAAGGTTTTCATAAGCAGCTTGCTGTCAGATGATGAGCTAACCGCACTTTCTGCCGCTGAGGATTCTTCATTTATATAATCAGGACCTGTCTGTGATGATGGAGATGAAGCCTCAGAACTGTCCTGACCATTACTCTGCTCTGACGAACAGGCAGAAAACGCAAGCACTACAGCCAACATCAAACCGAATATTTTTTTCATACTTGCCACACCTTTTCATAAAAACAAATGAAATCAGTTATCCTTGAACTCCATCTGACAATTTTCTTCTTCCATTTTTTCTCCGGCAGCCTTCACAAACTCTCTGAATACCGGATGTGCATGGTTCGGACGGCTCTTGAATTCCGGATGATACTGTACGCCTATATAAAAACGGTGAGCAGGTATCTCAACTGCCTCAACAAGCATACCATTGGGAGATGTTCCGGTAAAGATCATGCCGTTTTCCTCAAACTTGCTGCGAAATTCATTATTGAACTCATAGCGGTGACGGTGACGCTCCGATATAACATTTTTGCCATATGCTCTTTCCATAATAGTATTCTTTTTGACCTTGCAGGGATATGCGCCAAGACGCATCGTTCCTCCCATATCAACAATACCCTTCTGGTCGGGCATGAGATCAATTACTTTATGCTTGCTTTCAGGAGCAAATTCTCCTGAATCGGCGTCAGAATATCCTATTACATTTCTTGCAAATTCTATAACTGCTGTCTGCATTCCGAGACATATTCCAAGATACGGAATATCATGCTCTCTTGCGAATTTTGCTGCAATTATCTTGCCCTCTACTCCTCTGTTTCCGAAGCCGCCGGGAACGAGTATGCCGTCAACATCGCCAAGGTATTCATCAACTGTATATTCAGTAATAAGCTCTGTATCTACCCAATGGATATCAATGAACGCTTTGTTTTCATATCCGGCATGGCGAAGTGCCTCTGCAACAGACAGATATGCGTCATGCAGCTGGACATACTTTCCGCACAGTGCGATCTTTATAGTCTTTTCCCTTGTATTTATACGGTCAAGCATTTCCTGCCATTCGCTCATGTCAGGCTTTGGCGCATTGATATTAAGCTCACGGCATACGATATCACTGAAATTAGCCTTTTCAAGCATAAGGGGAGCCTGATAAAGTACCGGTATCGTCATGTTTTCAATTACACAGTCGTCCTTTACATGACAGAACATTGCTATTTTCTTGAAGATACTCTCATCCTCGATCGGTTCATCACTTCTTAGAACCATAATATCCGGATTTATACCAAGAGAGCGAAGCTCCTTTGCACTGTGCTGGGCTGGCTTCGACTTATGCTCCTGACTTGCTTTCAGATACGGCACAAGGCATACATGAATAAACAGACTGTTTTCCTTGCCTACCTCAACACTGACCTGACGAATAGCCTCAAGGAAGGGCTGGCTTTCAATATCGCCGACCGTTCCTCCGATTTCGGTAATAACTACATCAGCGGAGCTGTCTCTTCCTACTGCATATATAAAAGACTTTATTTCATTCGTTATGTGAGGAATGACCTGAACGGTTTCACCCAGATAATCACCCTTACGCTCTTTATCAAGTACGTTGGAATAAACCTTGCCTGTAGTAAGATTAGAGAACTTGTTAAGATTTTCGTCAATAAAGCGTTCGTAGTGTCCAAGATCAAGGTCTGTTTCTGCACCGTCCTCCGTTACATATACCTCGCCATGCTGATACGGACTCATTGTCCCGGGGTCAACATTGATGTATGGATCAAGCTTCTGTGCAGCGACCTTAAGTCCTCTTGCTTTGAGAAGTCTTCCTAATGATGCCGCTGTTATTCCTTTTCCGAGTCCCGACACAACACCGCCGGTAACGAATATGTATTTCGTTGTCATAACTCTATTTCTCCTTCAAATACTGTTTCGGCAACACCTGTAAGATATACCGTATCATCTGTATATTCAATTATAAGATTTCCACCTTTGAGTTTTACTGTAATAGGCGTATCTTTTCTGCAAAGACCGTTTTCTACAGCCGCTACAGCTACAGCACACGCTCCTGTTCCGCAGGCCCATGTCTCGCCTGTGCCTCTCTCCCATACACGCATTTCAACTGTTCTGTCGTCAAGTACCTTGACAAACTCAGCATTGACTCTTTCCGGGAACAACTCGCTGTTTTCAAATTTAGGACCGATCTTTTCAAGGTCGATCTTTTCCACGTTATTACAGAACACAACAGCGTGAGGATTACCCATAGAAACGCAGGTAATGTTATAGTCTTCTCCGTCAATAGTAACCGGCTCGTTAATAACCTGCGGCTTATTAATGGCAACAGGAATAAGCTCGCTTGAAAGCTC
>CACXDE010000480.1 GCA_902766305.1 uncultured Ruminococcus sp.
AAAAATGAAGAAATTGCTTCACCTTCGATCCTTAACAAAGATGACGATGACTTCGTACTCGATTATGAATATGTAGAAAATGGCGAGAGCCTTCAGACAAAATATGCTGCTTGCTCTGAAGAAGAGGCAGCAGACCTTGTAAAAAAGGCTGCAAGAATGCTTGCAGGCATAAATAATACTAAACTTAATGTAAGCGCAACTGATCCCATAAGCTTTGCAGAAAAGAATATGTTTATCGCAGTTGATAAAGAGGCATATTGCTTATGCAGCGGCGGAGAAATAGAATTTATTTCTATACTTCACCATGATAAAGAACTTATGGATATGATCAAAGCAAATCAGCAAAAATTTGACAAAAACGGCAATTATGGCCTTTGTCACGGTGATATTCGATTTGATCAGTTCCTTGTTGATGAAAACAACAAGCTTTGGATAACTGATTTTGAAGAATGTCATTACGGAAATACGAGCCATGACCTTGCAGGTCTCCTTGGTTCTATCCTTTTTGATTCGCTTCTGAATACTTTTTCATATGCTGATTCCGAATGTGTTGATTCAAATGGTGTTGACAAGAAATTTATGGAGAGAGGCCAGAAGAACATGGATAAGGCAGGCGCTCTTATGAAGGCTGCATATGAAGAGTACAGTAAGAATGTTGATTTCAAGGTGGATCTTAATGAAGTTTCATTCCGTATTGGAACATTTATACTCGAAAGACTTCTCAGCAGAGCAAAATTCTCATTCCGTATGTCGGCAGTAGATAAGGCTATCGCAGGCGTAGGAAAACAGGCTATTACAAATACATCTTTGATCGAAGAAATGATCTTAGGCTGAGAAAGGGAGGAATATCTGATGAATAACATGGCAAATATCCTCAGCAGGGTCACTGTTGAGACAGATACAGGCAATATAATTGCTGATGGACATATATTTGAAGATTGTATGAGAAAAACAAAGGGTGAACTTGCACAGTGGCTTTATTGTGTGCTCCATACAGGAAATATCAATAGTATCTCAGCTGATACTTTTAACAAAGCTTCAGATATTACTGAATATATCAGAGAAACTGTAAGCGACCCGAAGGTGCTTGTTCCAATAACAGCACAGAATAAAGTAACTGACGGTATCATAGATTACCTTGGAGTAAGGGTAAGATATGATGAGGAAGATGCAAAGAGGGGAACTGTTTCCCTTTCATGCCATCGTCCATGTTTAACACCCGGTTTTTATATGTTTGTTAATACAGAGGCAGGACACGGCAATGAGGTTATCAGACATTATATTGCCGCAAGAGACTATAAATATGCAGTAAATTGCTGGAGTACAGCTATTGAAAAGCTGCTTGCAGATGATGTGAAATTCTCTGCAAAGGTACTTTCAAATACATCAAATTATCCCCGCAATGATGCAGTTGTATTTTATTGCAGCGCAGAAAACGCTGAAAAGGTACGCGGCGTATTGGCTGATACCGTTAAAAATATGCAGGAAGATGATCCAATGGAAGGTTCTCCGTTCTGCAGCAAAGTAGTAAATAATCTGAGCTGTGCAGAGCAGCCCGTTAAGGGAAAAGCTGCTGTACAGAGTTTCGGTGAACATAGATGCAACTGTATCGCAGATGCAATACAGGATTGCTTTACAACAGGTCTGCCGTTTGAGATGCTTCTCGCAAACAGACTCAAGCAGTATTCCATAGATAAAGATGACCTTTCAAAAAATCTCTGAACAGGAGGAATGGTGAGCGACTTATTTCGCAAGCCTGAGTAATTATGATCGTAGAATTCAATAATGTAAAAAAATCTATAAATAACAAAGAAATAATAAAAGGGCTGTCATTCAGCCTTCCTGAAAAAAAGATGCTAGCTCTTCTTGGTCCGAACGGCGCAGGTAAAACTACAGCTGTCAGACTCTTAATGGGGCTTTATAAGCAGGATTCGGGAGAGATAAAGTTATTTGATAAAGACACCTTGAAAACAGATCATGATACTCTGTGCAAGGACATAGGCGTTCAGAATGATGGAAATATTTACGAAGGTCTTACCGTATATGATAATCTTGCAATATGGGGTGAGATCTACGGAATGAAAAAAAGTGATATAAAAAAGCGCATAGAAGAGCTTCTTGAGTTTTTCAGCCTTAAAGAAAAGAGAAACGCTCTTGCAGGTACTCTCAGTAAAGGTATGAAACAGAAAGTCAATCTTGCGAGAGCGATCATCCATAAGCCCCGTCTTTTAATACTTGATGAACCTAATTCAGGACTTGATCCAATATCATCGGCAGAGCTTATGGAGCTGCTTAAAGAGCTCATCAAAAAGGATAATATCTCTGTGATAATGTG
>CACXDE010000481.1 GCA_902766305.1 uncultured Ruminococcus sp.
AACGCTTCTTGTAAAATCGTGAGTATCTATCAATTCATCCTGTCCTCCGACAATAGTCGAAACAAGTCCGCTGTCAACATCTGCAAGTCCTGAGAAAAGACGTATGTACTCCAGTACTCCCTCATCGCTTTTATAACCCAGTCTCGGCAGATGAAGAAACGGCATAAGACAAGGATTTATCATAACACAGGGACATTCATTTTTCAGGCTGATAAGAGCCGCATAAAACCCGCCGAGACTTGTCCCCACAACTGCGTCACAAAAATTATTGGTAAACTGGCTGTTCAGCATCTGCATAACAGCATCCGGCGAAGTCCTGTCATAATCCAACTGAAGAGATATTATATCAAAGTCGCATGACTTCAGGGCATTGTATGCGGCATTTGCAGCATTTCCCTGATAGCCGTGAATATTCAGTACTTTCATTTCATGACCTCGCTTTTCTCAGGACTGAACCTGCCGGAATCTCAACATTGCTGGGCATTATGACCTTCTGCGTTGCGTGGGGCGCAACCTCAATAAGCTCGCCCTTTTCGTTCATCATACAATCAGCTATTATCTCAAAGGGTTCGCCGCTCGGGGGAAGAACATCAAGCCTGTCGCCTGAGAAAAATCTGTTTCTCTGAGTCAGGTATGCAGTATTGTCCTTGTATTCATCGCACACGGCGACAACCTCATAATGTCTGATATAACCGCCGTTGTCCGTTGTCTGCCCCGGCTCTCCGCCAAAGAAGAAGCCTGTACTGTATTCCCTGTGGCTTACCTTTTCAAGCTCCTCTTTTATCCAAGGAGACAGAGGCGTATTTCCTCCGTTTTCGTAATATTCATCTATAGCATGGCGGTAGGCATTTGTCACAACAGATACATAGTATGCTGATTTTGCCCTGCCCTCAATTTTCAGGCTGTCTATTCCGGCTTTCACAAGCTCCGGAATATGCTCTATCATACACAGATCACGGGAATTGTAAAGGAAAGTGCCGTTTTCATCCTCTTCAACAGGAAAATACTGCCCCTCCCTGTGTTCTTCAAAAAGCTGATACTTCCACCTGCAAGGCTGGGCACAGTCTCCCCTGTTAGCGTCTCTGCCAGTCATATAATTAGATATCAGACAGCGTCCAGAAAATGAAACGCACATTGAACCGTGTACAAAGGTCTCTATTTCAAGCTCCCTTGGTATCTTTGCCCGTATATCTGCTATTTCGTCAATAGGAAGCTCCCTGGCAAGTACAACGCGTGACGCTCCCATATCATAGAGTGTTTTAGCTGTTACATAATTCACAACTCCTGCCTGAGTTGAAACATGACGCTGAACCTTCGGCGCATATTTTGCCGCAAGGGACATAACCCCGATATCAGCTATGATAAGCGCGTCAACTCCGCAGTCCTGAACATTAGTCAGAAATTCCGGCAGCAGCTCTATTTCATTATCTCTCGGCAGCGTGTTGCAGGTCACATGAACCTTCACACCCTTTTCATGCGCTTTTTCTACCGCTTTTTTCAGTTCTTCCACCGTAAAATTTTTTGAAGCTGTTCTCATACCGAACTGTGTTCCAGCTAAATACACAGCGTCCGCACCAAACCTCAGTGCGCTTTCAAGACATTCCATATCGCCTGCCGGTGCAAGCAGTTCAATCTTTTTACTCATTTTTATAACCTCCCCTGCTAAGTCAAGCATCATTTTTATATTTTCTTAAAGAGTAAACCGTTACTCAACAAATACAACATTTTCGCTTCCTATACGCTTTGCAAGCTCCCTGAGCATGACAGCATTAGGATCAATTCGCATAGAATCAGGATCCTTTACTATCTCTCCGCTTTCGGTAAATTTTATATAAAGATGCTCCGGACCGTCAAATATATCTATTATCTGCATTGCCCTTATATACTCAGTGCATTTGTCATTGGCAATACGCAGATACAGTCCCCTCGGCGTTTTTTTGCCGGCAGGCTTTTTTATTTTATTGGCGTCCTCTGCTTTTTTCTGAACCGGAAGTATCTTATCGCATATTATACTTACGTTCATGTCGTCGCGCCTGTCAATTGTACCGGTTACTCTTATTACCCTTCCCTCAGTAAGTATTCCGCCGTATTCTGTAAACTGTCTTGGGAATACGACCATTTCAAGAGAAGTGTACTTATCCTCGATAGTGACAAACGCCATACGTGAATTATTTTTCGTGATCTTTGTACGTATCTTTTTTATCATACATATCACGTCTGCTTTGTTATTGCCTGTATTTATTCCTGCTTCCTCATCGAGAATATCGCTGAGTATGCCGCACCCTGACGCCGCAATTACTTCATCATATTCCGACAGAGGGTGTCCGCTGAGATATATCCCTGTAATGTCCCTCTCCATATCAAGCATTTCACGTCTGGTAAATTCAGGCATATCAGGATAGTCATATCTGTCTGAGAATGATTCTCCGGCTGTATCAAAGAAATTCATCTGACCGTCCATTCCGCTCTGCACATCGTCAGCTATCTTTTTCATCACCCCATCCGAACATGAGACCATCTGCCGGCGGTTTACATCCATACCGTCAAGAGCACCGCATTTTATCAGGTTTTCGAGAGCCTTTTTGTTCAACTCTCTTGAGTATACACGCTTGCAGAAATCATAGAATGAAGCATATCTTCCTTCTTTTCTCTCGTTGACTATTGTTTCTATCAGCTTGGTGCCTACATTTTTTACAGCGCCCAGTCCGAAACAAATGCTGTCTCCATTTATTGTAAAACCTTCATCGCTTTCATTGACATTCGGAGGAATGATCTTTATACCGCAGCGCAGACATTCATCAATATAAACCGCCAATTTTCCGCTGTCACCCAGCGCGCCCGTCATAAGCGCGCACATATACTCCTTCGGATAATAGCATTTAACGTATGCGGTCTGATAGGATATATAAGCATATGCGGCGGCATGGGCTTTATTAAAGGCATAAGACGCAAAGCTTTCCATCTCTGCAAAAACAGACAGAGCAGTTTTTTCATCTATCTCCCGTCTTATACATCCTTCAACAATGACATTTCCGTTATCATCTGTCAGACCATGGATGAATATCTCCTTCTCCTCATCCATTACCTTCTTTTTCTTCTTTGCCATTGCACGGCGCACTATATCGGCACGTCCGAGTGAATATCCGGCAAGACTGCGGAAGATCTGCATTACCTGCTCCTGATATATTATACAGCCGTAAGTCATGTTAAGTATCGGTTCAAGAAGAGGATGCTTGTAGGTTATCTTATCCGGATTATGCCTGTTTCTGATATAATCCGGAATTGAATCCATTGGTCCCGGACGGTACAAAGCTATTACAGCTATTATATCCTCTATGCTTTCGGGGTGAAGCCTTGTAAGTACGGATTTCATACCCTTTGATTCAAACTGAAAAACGCCCTCCGTATCGCCTCTGGCAAACATTGACAATACCTTGCTGTCATTATCAGGTATTTTTCCAGCATCAAAATCCGGTACAGTACGGCGTATCATTTCCTGGGCATAGCTTAAAACTGTAAGGTTCTTAAGACCAAGGAAATCCATTTTCAGCAGACCAAGTTCATCCAGCTCCGTCATTGTATACTGAGTAACGGTTATATCATCATTTTTTGCAAGCGGCACATATTCCGATATCGGCTTATCTGTTATGACAACTCCCGCTGCGTGAGTAGTAGTATTTCTCGGCATACCCTCTATCTGCATTGCAGTATCCACATATCTTTTTACAGACATATCGCTGTCATACATGTTCCCCAGTTCCGGTGATGTTTCAATAGCTTTTTTCAGCGTTATATTCAGTTCCCTTGGTACTGCTCCTGCAACCTTATCAATAACAGCTCTGGGAATTTCAAGCACCCTTCCGACATCTCTCAAAGCAGCCCTTGCCGCAAGCGTTCCGAATGAAACTATCTGCGCAACATGGTCTGCGCCGTATTTTTCTATAACATAATTTATGACCTCCTGACGCCTTTCCGCACAGAAGTCTATATCAAAATCAGGCATACTGACTCTTTCAGGATTCAGAAAACGCTCAAAAAGAAGATCATACTTTATCGGATCAATTTCCGTTATGCTCATACAGTATGCCGCAAGACTTCCTGCACCTGAACCTCGTCCTGCGCCTACCGGTATACCCTTATTCTTTGCATAGTTCACATAATCGGCAACTATCAGAAAATAGTCTATATAACCCATCTTCGATATGACATCCATCTCATATTCAAGACGGTTTATCAGTTCTTCAGTCGGTTCGCTGCCGTACCGCTTTCGCAGACCTTCATAGCACAGACGGCGGAAATATATGAGATGATCGCTGCTGCCGTCAGGAAGCTCAAAATGCGGCAGCTTAATTTTTCCGAACTCTATTTCTACACTGCATCTTTCTGCTA
>CACXDE010000482.1 GCA_902766305.1 uncultured Ruminococcus sp.
CTGGATACGGAAACCGCGGTTTACCTGTACGTTGCCGTTATCGTCTACCCACGGAACTCTGAACATAAGCTGTCTTTCAGGCTCAGTGATTCTTTCAAGGATAGCTTCCTTCTGATACTGAGGATTAGCCTCAATTACAGGCTCGAGGGATTCCAAAACTTCTTTAACAGCCTGTACAAATTCTGGCTGTGCCGGGTTCTTTTCAATTACTTTTTCAAGTACGTCGCTTACATATGACATGACGGTCACTCCTTATTCCTTTTATAATTAAAATCAGTGCTGATAATGCAATTTAGATTCATCACTTTATCACGCAAAAAATATACTACCACACTTTATCCCAAAAATCAAGAGCTTTTTTAATATTTTTGCAATTTTTTTTTCAAAACTTGCATTTTGGATTTTTTGTCACTGACTGTGTCCGTTATGTGAAAAATATTTCTGATAAGTTGATGCTTATATTGTTTTTATCCCGATTCTATGCTATAATGAAAATGTAGGATTGAGCATTTCAGAACGAAGAATTGTGCGTTTTATTTTGCAGCATTAATAATAATTTATACTAATGAAGGGGGTTTTTTGTTATGAGCAGAAAATGGTTAAAGAGAGTATGTGTGATTCTTATGGCTTTTGCGGTCGTTATCGGAGGAGGAATGATGCTTCTGCCTGTGATTTTCGGAAGCGGTATTGAAGCAAAGGCAGCGCAGGCAAGCGACTATGTAAGGTGTAGGAAGAGCAAAACTTTTGTATACAAGAATGAATACAATTCTCACGATTTGTATGTTACGATAAGGATACCCGAAATAACGCTTAACAGTCAGGATGCGAGAAATGCAAATGCAGCTATTAACAGCAGGTTAGATAGCTTATACGATACGTGTGAAAATGCAGTAATATATGATTATAGTGTGGATGTAAAGGATATTGATTATAAGATTTATCTTAACAAAAATATACTAAGTCTTGAAATTATTACACAATGGATGAACAACAACTTTGTTACTTACATAGTGTACAACTTTGATGTTACAACAGGAAAGCTGCTTAGTAATAATGATATAGGCTCTTATTTAGGGTATACATCCCAGGAATTAAAATCTGCCCTGTATAACAGTCTGGTTACTGAATCTGATGAAAGGCTGGCATATTTTTTATCTCCGTCATACCCGGACAATGATAACAAAGAACATGCAAGAAAAGCACGGCAGAAAACCCTGTCCGCTGAAAATGTAAATCAATCTGCTTTATACCTCAGGAGTAATAACCAATTACGTTCTGTTTTGACGGTTTATCATATCGCAGGAGGCGAGGTTGCGTTTGTTGATACTGCGCTGAACGTCCAGAAACAGGTAACGCTTAATAAAACAAGCCTGTCTCTTGAAGCAGGAGCATCTTCAACAGTCACGGCGAGCCAGCTTTCTGCCTGGACTACTTCAAACAGCAGTGTTGCAACAGTAAACAGCAGCGGCAGGGTGACGGCAGCAGGCGTAGGAAGTGCAGTGATTACAGCAAGAGCTGCAAACGGAACAACAGCGTCATGTACTGTCTATGTGTACAGCGCCCTGAAAAATAATTGTACTGTAAGCTCAACAACCATAACAGCAAACAACACTATCACGTTGACAGGCAAAGCGTCAGGCGGTAAAGCACCGTATACATATTCCTACTATTATAGACGCTCATCAGCTTCTGACTGGACAAAGATAGCTGGATACAGTACAGCAACATCAAGGTCGTTCACACCTTCGTCAGCCGGAACATATATAGTAAGGGTAAACGTCAAGGATAGTAACGGAAAGATATGTCAGAGGGATTTTGCTGTAACGGTTATGGCAGCACTGAAAAACAGTTCAGCAATAAGTGCCACACGTGCTGAGGTGAACCAAAAGATAGTGCTGACTGGTAAAGCATCAGGCGGCAAAGCTCCTTATACGTATGCTTATTCTTATAGAAAAACAACTGTTTCTGACTGGACTATGATGACTTCATATTGTTCTTCAACATCAAAGTCATTTTGTCCTGCTTCGTCCGGAATTTACGTTCTTAGAGTATATGTTAAAGACAGTGCCGGAAATATTGTTATAAAGGATAATACAGTAACAGTCCGGGAAATATTGAAAAATACATCCACAATAAGTACATCGAAAGCTATTATAAATACATCTGTAAAACTTACAGGCAAGGCAAGCGGAGGTTTCAGTCCGTATACATATGCCTTTTACTATAAGAAGTCAGGCGACAG
>CACXDE010000483.1 GCA_902766305.1 uncultured Ruminococcus sp.
ATTTTCGATTGTGTTTATTCTGATGGCATTTGCATCAGTGTAATTTGATTTGTTTACAGCATTATAAAGACTGAGAGTCCATTCCTTATTTTCAGGATTGCCGAATATGAACTTAAAAAGCCTGTCACGATACTCACGGTTTGTCCCGGTCGATTCTTTCATAAACACCACCATCCTCTTATACTATTATAATATTTGAGAAAAAAGCTGTCAAGTGAGCTTTAACATTTATTAGAAATTCGCAAAGGCCGTATAAAGTAAATATGAAAAAAAATTTGGATTAAACTTTCGCAAGTTACATCATATAACACAATTAGCCAACGGAAATATTAATAAAAATTCTGCTGAATATTAAGAAAAAACTATTGACATCTTAAAAAATGAAGCTTATAATTAAATAAGAAATCTTTTTTTATGATAAATCGATTTGTTGTTAGAAAGAAAGGTGGTATAAATATGGCACTTATTGTATGTCCAGAATGTAATAAACAAATTTCTGATAGGAGTAAAGTTTGTATTCATTGTGGTTTTCCTTTGGATTCTTTAGTGAATAATCCTGCACAAAAGGTGGAGGATGACGAAGCTGATAACAATTATAGTAATCAGTTTTATGCAGGTCAGGTTGGTAAGCTCAACGTACCTACTCCTGCAACTCAACAATCTGAAATACCTAGTTTTAACTCACCGACTTCGGCTGTAAGCACAAATGTGCCGGAAGCTTACACTGAGACAGCTTTTGTACAGAACGAGTCTGCCATAAATAAAAAGAAAAAAATACTTCCTATAATTATTATTTCTGCGATAATTGTATTATTGATCGGAGTTGCGATCGGTGCAGTGATTTTTCTGATGCCTAAGCCTATGACGGTTGAAAAGGTGGAAATCGGCGAATGGACAAAGAACTATGATAAAGAATATGGCATGAGCGTCACAAGTGAACAAAAACAGCCGTTTGTTGCACTTATTGAAATGTCAAGTGGCGATGATACGTATGAGAAATATGTTTATATGGAGAACGGAGAAGGTGAAATAACAGAGCTTCGTTCCAAAACAAGCGAAAATGATGAGTTGCCTGATGAGACTGCAAGAGCTATAGGTTTTTATGAGGGAAAAGCAGTTGGCGATGGATATCTAAAAAGCATTCATACCGAATATAAATCGGGTTACTACATGGATGAAATGGGATGGACTACACTAAAAAGAAGCAGTAGTTATTCAGATCTTTATAAAATGGCGATTTTCACCGTAGAAACACACGACACACAGACAGGTTTGCTTATTTATGATGTTTCAACAAATTTGAACAAATCAATAGACAAAAACAGAATAATGCCAATAATTAAGGGGAAAGGTCTTGGAGATATACTATATTTTCTGGAGGATGATGATTGGGATAAAAATTTTGATGTTAAGTTTATACCAAGATTTTTTATAGCTGCTGATGATATAGATTCTGATCAGTATGAAATATTAACAAATCTGAATCTTGATAGTGAGGAAACGACGGTCAATGATAACAGTATTAAAACTAAAAAATGGTATGGAACTGAAAAACTTTCACTAAAAAACAATACGAGCGGATTATTGCTGTATAAGGTTACGAGAACAAGTGGTGATCCTGTTGTCAGGTCATGGATGTTTGAGAATGATTATCAGGAATGGTATGGTGCTGAGCAGGCTAAAAATAAGGTAGTAAATATATATGTCGGTCAAAACTTTTCGCTTTTAACAGAAAAGCCAGAATTTGAAATTAATATCGTTGGATATCTTAATTACAATGATTTTGGAAGTGGAAAAGCAGTTCTGAAAGAAAATGAAAACGATTTGGGCGGATTATTTGGTAGTCTTGAAAATGAAGCACAAAAGCAAAAGGAAGAGGAAGAAAGCAAGGAAAGAGAAGCCTCAGAACTGAAGAAAAAGGAAGAAGAAGAGAAGAACTATTTTAAAAACATAAAGAGTAAAATTGGAGCTGATTCAACATACTGTAAAGTAGCTGATGATGGTAGTTATATGGAAATAGATACAAATCCTTATGATTTGGACGACTTTTCGAGTTATTCTGCGTTAGAATATATTGAAAAAGCAAATGAGGAAATGGGGTTCAGTGAATCTTTGTACAAATCAATGCTGAGAACTCGTGCGCTGGACGGAACTCAGACAGAAGAAAGTGATAAGATCAAAGTAAGATGGACTTATCATCCCGATAACGGTATGGAAGTTATCTATTCCAAAAAGTAAATATTGATCTGTAGTTCAGCAAACCCAATCTTAAAACAGAGGAATGTATTTCTATTATTACTTTCATGTTCCCGCAGTATTTACTAAAGAATACTGTGGGAATTACTGTCTTTACACCCTGCCGCGTGTTTCTGGGGCAATTTGCACAATTGTTGATGGGTGGTTGAATATGTTTTGTATGATAACATAAGAAACGACCTGTCAATATTAACAAAAAAATAGCTCGAAATTCTACTATATTTAACAAAGAAAAAACTTGCAATTGCCGGTTCGTTGTGCTATTATAATATAGCGAGACTGCAACAGATATGCGAAGAAGCGGGAGGTTGC
>CACXDE010000484.1 GCA_902766305.1 uncultured Ruminococcus sp.
CGCCAAGGTCATATACCATTATGGTGCGTTCCTCCTGAAACTGCCTTGCGCAATAGCTGAGCGCCGCTGCCGTAGGCTCTGCGATTACAGACAGCACATTCATTCCGGCAAGCATACCGGCCTTTCTTGTTTCCTCAAGCTCCTCAAATCCGAAATATGCCGGACAGGTTATTACAACATCATTGACTTCATATCCCTGTTCCTCAGCCATTTGTTTTATACGCTTAAGTATGAGCGAGCTTATATCAGTCGGACTGTAGCTTTTTCCGAAATATGTATAGGTCTTTGCGTCCGGCTTGCCTATCTGACGCTTAATGCAGTCTACTACACGGTCGCCGTCTGTTTCCATACGCTCCTTCGCTGCCTCGCCTACAACTATATTGCTTTCATTCTCAAAGAATACAACAGATGCAAGCGTATCAGTATTATCCGCCTGATTCTTTATTATCTCAGGATTTCCGTTGCGGTCAAGAGTTGAAATACATGAGTAGGTTGTACCCAGATCAATACCAAAAGTTCCCATTGTTATTACCTCCGTCAATTGTTTTCTGTCTTCTGTTCTTCTTCAGAAGCTTCATACACATAAAGATCTATATATTCAGGCTGCAAAACAGCTTTATCCTTTATCACACCCGGTTTGCGTGAACGTACAACAGTATTATGCTTTTCCGGATCATCCGTCGGCACCTTTGATACAACTCTGCACGAACGGCTTTTCCTCTGAGTTCCCGGACTGCTGACACATACATCCGCTCCGTATTCCTCAAAAAAATCCTCCATCTGACTGAACATCATTTTCAGGTTCTTTTTAATTTCCTCAGCGGAAAGACCGCATTCCGTAAGAAATATATAATCCACATACATTTCAGATATTTCTTTAAGCACAGGGATAAGCTGCTCTCCGCTCACCCTGCTTTTCAGTTCGTCAAGATCATGCTGCATACCGCCCCTGACCTGTATCTGGAAATTAGCGTTCTCTCTCAGTGCCTGTGCCAATTTACGTTCGTTCTTTTCCTGTCCTTCTTTCAGCACCTCTATCTCACGCATTATTTCACTTCGGTCCAGCTCTGATCTTTCAAGCATTTCGTGTATATGACTGCTGACAGTACCGATCTGCTCTAAAGCCTCAATACGCTTTGCAAGGCTGTCTAATGTCCTGCTTATCTTTTCAAGCTCTGATGTTTCCACACTGTTTTGCTGAGATACATCCTCACATTCCTGAACATCCGGTTCAGCAGGAGTTTCAGACACGTCATCCGTTTCAGCTAAAAAAAACTTAGGCGATATATTTTCTTCCTGCTGCATAAGACCGCTCCAATCTTCTGTCAATTGTTAAAAAAATATAATTAATCTCCATTATAACTCTTATCTTATACTATTATAAACAATATATATTATTTTGTCAACGACTTCACCGTTCAAACGATATTATTATAAGAAATAATTCTACAGCTCAATTATATTTCACCTTACAAACAATTAAAACAGTAATTTTAATAATAAAATGTAGAATTTGTAAAAATACAATATATTATTCCTTGACTTATATGGAAACTCGTAATATAATGTAACTATAGTTAGATTCATATAAACCAAAAAATGATGAACGGAGGATGTAATATGAAAAAATTAGTTATAATCTCATTGCTGACAGCTATGCTTGTTGTGACGGCAACAGGATGCAGCGGCTCAGAACCCACTGAACAGACACAATCTGTCGTTAAGGTATCTTCTGTCCAGCCAATAACTGAAGAAAGCAGGGAGTCTGACAAAATCACAGCTCTGTATGCAAGTCCTGAATCCTGCAAGCTAAAGATAGGCGAAAACAGAACGATTAATATCAGCTCTGATAAGGGTGCAGTGCTTTCAAGTGATCTTATGTGGGTTTGTGATGATGAGAGTATTGCTGTTGTGGATTCTTCCGGAAATGTAATCGGAAAAACACCAGGAAACTGTATCATAACTGTACGCCACAGAGAACATCCCGATCTCTCCAAAAACATACCAATCACTGTAAAGCCGAATGATGAGAGCAGTACTGCTTCTTCAAAAGCTCCGGCAGCTCAGAC
>CACXDE010000485.1 GCA_902766305.1 uncultured Ruminococcus sp.
CAGTACAGATGCTCAGGAGGCAAAAAGTATAGTACAGTGTATTGTTGATACTGCACCTCCTGTAATTGTTGACCTTGTTGAGGCAGGTTCTGTTGGCAGGATCGATGATGCGAAGATAAGCAATAACGGTAACCCTGTAAGTCCTAACACCAGAAGAAATGCGCTTCTTGGCACCGCTGTTGGTCTGGTTCTTGCTCTGGCATTTGTTTTCCTGAGAGAGTTGACTAACAACACGTTCAAGACTGAAGAAGATATTACAAATGTGCTTAAGATACCGGTGCTTGGTATGATACCATCTATAGATACAAAGGAGTTTAATAAGAATGTTTAACCGTAAAAATAAACCTGTAGTAAAAAGCCTTTGCAGTATTGCCGATCCCAATGCCCCCTTCAACTATGTTGAGGCGTACAAGATGCTTTGTACGAATATAGAATTTCTTAGTGCAACGCAGAAATGTAAAAATATTATGGTAACTTCCACTCTTGCGAATGAGGGAAAGACAAATGTATCAATCAATCTTGCGCTTACTCTTTCGGGTTATAATAAGAGTGTGTGTCTTGTTGAATGCGACCTCAGAAAGCCTGCTATTCATAGATATATTGATACGAAGAGAAATTCATTAGGTCTGACAAATGTTCTTAAGGGACAGTCTGATGTATCCAGCGTTCTCCATAAGGTTAGCGGAACGAAAATGAGCATACTTCTTGCAGGTTCTATTCCGCCTAATCCGTCAGAGCTGCTGTCAAGCCAGAATATGAAAGCTTTAGTTGAGGAACTGGAAACTAAATTCGACTATGTAATTTTTGATACTCCTCCCGTACTGCTTGTAACAGATGCAGTTGCTCTTGGAAAGTACGTTGACGGTGCGATTTTCGTTGTCAAGCATAACTTCACAGACAAAAATGCCGTTATCCAGGCTAAGAAAAATCTTGAAGCAGGCGGCGTAAAGATTCTTGGTGCTATCTATAGTTCATATAGTGCTAAGCAGGCAAGCTCATATTCAAAATATTCCAACTACTACTATTATGAGTATTATTCACACGACGCTGATGACAAGAGCGGCAAGCCTAAAAGCAGAAGATCAAGACATTCTTCTGCACTTGTTGATGATGAATCAGAAGATTGATATTAATAATGTGACCACGGTTTTATACCGTGGTCATTTTTCAGCTTATTTGTATTTTTCTGCTGCCGCAACAGCAAGACGGTCACATCTTTCGTTTTCGGGATGCCCGTTATGTCCTCGAACCCATACGATCTTTACCCGATGTTTATCCAGCAAGGACAGAAGTTCGTCCCACAATTCCGGATTCTTTGCTTTAGTCTTGTCGGATTTTATCCAGTTATTTTTTTTCCATTTTGCCGCCCAGCCTTTGTTAATGCCATTGCATACATACTGAGAATCACTTGTAAGAACAACCTGACATGGCTGTTTCAAAGCTTTCAGTCCCTCAATAACAGCTATAAGCTCCATCCGGTTATTGGTAGTATTTGCCTCACCGCCGGATAATTCCTTTTCGATACCGTTGTATCGTAAAATCGTTCCCCAGCCGCCGGGTCCGGGGTTTCCGCTGCAGGCGCCGTCTGTAAAAATTTCTACTGTTTTCATTTTATCATTCCTTTTAGGTTGTTTTTTCTGTAATTTATAGTAAAAGACAATAGTTTTGTCCTAATGTCATCCTGAGCGTAAGCGAAGGATCTTTTCCATAAAAGCAGCTTTGTCGAAAAGATTCTTCGTCGCTGCGCTCCTCAGAATGACAAATAGGATAAATATTTTTCAGGCTGACAATATGATTATATTAATGACATTTACATTATACATTAATTATTAAAAATAATAAAGACTTGATATTATTAATGTTTTATGATAAAATAGTGTTGAATGGTTGGAACGGTTATTTGTGTTCCGCAGTATTCAGATAGTAAGAAAAAACAGGAGGAATATATTGTATGTCAGGTCATTCAAAATGGAGTACAATTAAAAGAAAAAAGGAAAAGACAGACGGTGCTAGAGCAAAGGTATTTACAAAGATAGGCAGAGAGTTGGCAGTTGCAGTAAGAGAGGGCGGCGGAGCTGATCCTTCTTCAAATTCAAAGCTTCGTGAGTGTATAGCAAAGGCAAAGGCAAACAATGTGCCTAATGAAAATATAGAGAGAATAATCAAAAAAGCTGCCGGCAGTGCTGACGGCGACAACTATGAGAACATAGTGTATGAAGGCTATGGTCCATGCGGAATTGCTGTTATTGTTGAAACGCTTACAGACAACAGAAACCGTACAGCAGGTGATATCCGTCATTACTTTGATAAATTCGGCGGAAACCTTGGTACACAGGGCTGTGTATCATTCATGTTCAGCCAGAAGGGACTTCTTGTTATAGAGAAGGAAGACAATGACGAGGATAAGGTAATGGAAGACGCTCTTGAAGCAGGCGCGGCTGATTTTAATTCCGACAGTGATGACGTGTATGAGATATACACTGAGCCGTATGATTTCGGCTCAGTAATGGAGGCACTTTCAGAAAAGGGATATGAGTTTGTTTCTGCTGATGTATCTATGATACCGGCTACATATACCGTAATTGAGGATGAGGAAGCGGCTGTTAAAATGCAGAAGCTGCTTGACATTCTTGAAGATAACGATGATGTGCAGAACGTATATCATAACTGGGATATGCCTGAAACAGACGATGAGGACTGATTTTGCGGAGGTCTTGAAATGAAAGTTTACGAAGG
>CACXDE010000486.1 GCA_902766305.1 uncultured Ruminococcus sp.
AACACCGTCCCCTCTGTCTATGCACAGAGAAGACGGAAATTATTTATCTGTTTCATTTACTGATATTCTGTGAAGCAACAAATTCATTGAACTCATCAAGCGGCAGAGGCTTTGCAAAATAATAGCCCTGGAACAGCTTGCAGCCCATTTGATTAAGATCAGAATATTGCTTTATAGTTTCAACACCTTCCGTAAGAGACACTATATTCAGATCTTCTGACAGCTTTATAATATTTCTTATAATAGTCTGCGCCCTTTCATCGTTTTCAGATGAGGACAGGAACTTCATATCTATTTTCAGAACGTCAACAGGCATATCCTTGAGCAGATTCAGCGATGAATATCCGCTGCCGAAATCATCCATTTCCACAAGAAATCCGGCTTTTCTCAGTTCATCAAGTATCTTGAATTTCTCCTTTGCATCGTTCATTACCACAGTTTCTGTTATCTCTATACGGAGCTTTTCAGGTGAGATATTATATTCTTTGACAAGGCTCAGTATTTCAGCCTTGACATCCACATAGTAAAAATCCTTCGGGGATATATTTACTGATATAAACATATCCTTGCCCTCTTTTGCCCAATCAGAAAGAATTTCGCAGGCACAGCGCCATATATGTCTGTCAACCTCAACAATAAGCCCGTTCTTTTCCAGTATCGGTATAAACATCGCCGGCGACATAAATCCCTGCTCAGGATGTATCCATCTTGCAAGCACTTCCGCACCTACAACCTTACCGCTTCTGTCTGTTATAGGCTGCAAATACGGTCTTATCTGCATAGTTCTTATTGCTTCATTAAGACTTGCGGATATCTTCTGATCCCATACAATCTTTTCTCTCAGGATTTTGTCATAGTGTGCAATATGCTGTTTGTAATTACCGCTGATCGTAGAAAGCGCAAGATGCGCCCGGTCAAACATTACAGATACTTCCAGATCCTCTTCATCAATTTCATATATTCCCAGATGTATCAGCAGACGGTGCTGTATCTTATCATCAGAAACCGTAAAATTGACAAGGGCATTTTCTATGCGGTTTTTGTCTCTCTTTATATACTCTGCCGGTGCAAAAACTCCGAACGTATCTCCGGCAAGACGGCTGTAAAGACAATCATCCGGCATATTTGCTTTCAGCCACTGAGCTATCTGCTTCAGTGCAGTATCACCGAACTCAGAACCGAAAATGTCATTGACTATCTTGAAATTCTTTACATCAACAAATATTGCGGCATATTTTCTGTCATCATTTTCCGAAAGGGTATTCTTTATGCATGTATAAAAATACTGCTTCGTATAAAGCCCTGTAAGGGCGTCATGAGTAGAATTAAACAGATCCTGTTTAAGCTTTTTCTCTTCTTCTGTTGTGTCACGCACAACAAGATAAGATCCTGCCAAAAGCTTGCCGCTTTCATTTACAAAATGGTTTTCAATTGTATAGTATAAAGCCTGCTCGCCGCTTCCTACAACTCTTTTGATGCTCCAGTCCTCGATTGAAAACGGTCTTTCACCGAACAGCTTTGTCAAAGCAGAACTTACTTCTTCAAATTCATTCCCAGGAATATCTGTAAGCTTTACTCCTTTTTCATTAGCCCATATACATTTGCCTGTAGGATCATAAACAAAAAGCGCTTCGTCCATATCAGAAACAATATCAGACAACATACGGTCAAGAAGTCTCAGAGGACGATAATACAGGGAAAAGTAAAACAGCAGCAGTCCCAGAACTCCGTAACCTATCATAGAACGGTCGATAGGCGCACGCGAGAAAATATACACCGTCTGCCATACTCCGACAGAAAGCATAGCTATGAGAATAACCGAGTAACGCTCCCTGAATAATTTTGAGGATCTTATTACGCCAATAGAAAAAATCAGTATAACGCAAAAGAAAATAAAATAATCAACTACCCTGTGTACCATTTGCCCGTTAAGAGGTATCATCCTGTAAAATACATCGTCATATGCGTTTATCTTCTCTATGGCAAAAGCATGTCCGAACACCATATTGAGAAGAAGCTGTATACTGTCCAAGGACAACAACACATACATTGCAGTTGGTCTTCTGTGACGGTCGCCCAATCCCTTGCAGTAAGCCGAGGTAAAATACACCAAAGCAGCCATAAGGACATCCATCTTAGCCATAGCATTAAGATAGTCGATCATGCTCATCTGCATTGATCTTATTACTTCATAAATTTCGCTTATCTCATCATCGTTCTTGAAGTACATCTGCACAACGCCGGCTTCTTCATAGGTCACATCCTTTGCAGGAGAAAACTTCTTTGATTCTTCTGTAAGCTGGTGAAGGGGTTTTATAAATATCTTGTGATTGAATATAATAGCTATCAGAAGAACAATAAGCATTATAACTATAGTGCTTACTGAAATAATGACAAGATTCCATATTCTTTCGCTTACGACTCTTTCCATATCAACATCACAGCCGACATGACAAATCAAGTTACCGTCCTTATCATAAACAGGAACGTAAGCCGAATACAGCCATCCCCATTCGCTGTGAGAAACAAAAGGTTCTATTTTTTGTGACAGATCCACTCCGACAAGCTCAGCGTCCCTGCTGTAAAAGTTTCCTGTATTGTAAAGAGGAAAGCTGTCATCGTCCACAAGATACATATCCCTCAGTGCACTGCTGTCGCCCAGTACTGTTATGTAAAGATATTTTATGTCTTCCATATTTTTAAGGTATGTACACATTTTCTGGCGCAGAGGAACAAACTCTTCCCACAGACCCTTTTCCTTCAGATAATTTTCGACAGCACCATCATTATTATCTATTTCAGCCTTGTCACGCATATCCTGATATTCCTTAGATTCAAGTGTTTCCTTAAGCCGGGAAAGGTACTCACGATCTATCATGGTTGAAAAATTCTCTGCCGAATCCTCTGCCATGCGCTTAAAATAATTGTCCATCTGATTCGAACTGACAATAAATGAAGTAGCCGCTATAAGTATTGAAACTGAAATAACGATTACTTCCACAAACACACGCATCTTTGCGCTTACCGAAAACCTTTTCTTGCTCAACTGAAACAAATGCTCCTTTCAACGACATAGTTCGTAGGATAAAGCTTTATATTAAATGAACTAAAAACGACCGAATCGCTTACATATTATTGTACACCTTATTTAAATAGTAGTCAATGATTTATCAGAAATATAAGGTTTATCTTTTTGAGGTAAAATTTAATAATCATCATTTTTTCCGGTAAATCATGGGTAGTCACTTATTGAATTATTATATTAAATATGTTATAATGCTCTAAGGAGAAAAACGGCCGGAGGAATGAAAATGAATGAAAGCGCATTTACCAAAATCGCCATAACAAATGTGTTCAAGGAACTTATGACAAAAAAGGCGTTTGAAAAAATCACCATCTCAGACATAACTTCTGCCTGCGGACTTAACCGGCAGACCTTCTACTATCATTTCCGTGATAAGTATGATCTTCTCAACTGGATATTTTACAATGACGCAATTATGCCCTTTGTCGAAAAATTAAGCTTTGACAACTGGAGTGACAAGCTCTGCACTATGCTGACTACCATATACAATAGTTCAAGATTTTACACAAATGCACTTAAAACCTCTTACGGGGAAGAATTCAGGGCATATATACATAACGTCAGTACTAAGGTTTTTACCGATATTATAGAAAATGTATCAGGCAATTATTTTATCGCAGATGAAGATAAGCAGTTCATAGCAGAATTTTTCTCATACGGAATGACGGGGACTGTTACTACCTGGGTACAAAAAGGAATGAGAGATACGCCCGAAAAGGTCACTTCTCACATAGTAAACCTTGTCAATGACTGTCAGCGGCTCGCTATAGCAAGGTATATGCTGCCAAAGAAGCAGCAGTCCTCCTAACACAGCTTCGGCAGCAGTTGTGATTTTCGCAAAACGTAAGCAGAGAATGAATTAATGTTAAATCTTCACACCTCAAAAAAGCAAAGAATCCGGGGGACATTGTGTTCCCGGATTCTTTGCTTTGTAAAATATGAAAAAAGCTCGCAACGGATTTTACTGTTACGGGCTTTTTAGTTGTTTCAGTATTCTTTTTTGACGACCGTTTTTTCCTTCATATCATAATTCTTGTCTTCATTTATCATTTCAAGCATTATATTGGTTATGTACGGGTCAAGCTGCGTCCTTTTCGCACGTTCAAGCTCGTCTCTTACCACATTCTGGGGAAGAACATCACGGTAGCTTCTCTTTGATGTCATTGCGTCATATACATCCGCAACGGCAATTATCCTCGCCTCTATCGGTATCTGATCTCCTCTCAGACCGTCAGGATAGCCGCTGCCGTCATATTTTTCATGATGCCATCTTGCACCGTAATATAGATTGGGCATTTCCGTTATATCCTCAAGAACCTCTGCACCTATCTCCGGATGAGATTTTATGGTTTTGAACTCATCGTCAGTCAGCCTGTCGGTTTTGTTTATTATGTAATCGGGAACGCCTATCTTGCCTATATCATGCAGAAGACCCATATAGTATATCTCACGTACAAATCTGTCGCCCTTTCCAAGCCGTCTTGCTATTTCTCTGGAATAATTTGCAACACGCTGAGAATGACCGTTCGTGTAAGAATCCTTTGCATCCACAGTCCTCGCAAGTGAGGTTATCATCTGTTCCGTCAGCCTTTCGGACATCTGCACCTGTTCAACGTGCTTTTCTATTATATCATCACGGTATCTTTCTGACTGGAAGAACATATAGTAAAAGATTATACATCCCACTATACAGCACCTCAGTACAGTTGCGCTGCCGAAGATAGTCTCCCCCATCATACTCAAAAGAACTACAACAGATATAATAAGGATTATCCATCTTTCAAACGACCTTTTCTTATTTATTACACTGTAAGAAAGCATTATCATAAACCACAGATATATAAGGATTATGACATGCGTCATATAGCCAAGCTGCCCCCTGAAAAATTCATTATGCGAATTATATCTGAAGCTGTACTCCTGCAATACGGGAATAAAAGGTCCGAACGCAAACACTATATTTATAAGGGACGGAACCAGCAGCGGAAATCTTACTGAATTTCTTTCATCGTTTCTCAGTACCACTTTTATAAAAAAGTACATCATAAACGGACGGAAAGTGTACCCAAGAGCTGTAATAACCGTAAGGAGACCGGTGTAACCGCCCCTCAAGGATATAAGATATCTCTCAAGATTATATATCATAAGTTCGACAAGCACCAAACCAACCAAGGTGAAAAAACTGTTTTTCACCTTTTTGTCAAGATGTGAATTTCTCCAGATGAAAAATACCAGAAACAGCAGACCAACCAACGGAAAAAAGTTGATAGATATTAAATCTGCGGTCTTAATCATTGTTTTTACATCTCCCCTTTTCGGATATATAAAATATTCCTATATATTATAACATACAATATTGATTTTGTGCCTAAAAAATGTCGAAAATATTATTACAATTTTATTACTTTTAAAATTATAAAACCTATTGACAAGATAGGAATTGTATGCTAAAATCAAAGCATACCAAACACATAGGTATTAAATAGTATAAAGGAGAGATATTATGCCCCTTGTATTAAAAGCTTTGAGACATAATTTCCGGAACGGACGAATGTACTGCTTATTATGATAATGACATCCGCATACAATCAAACACAGGCTTTCTGATAAAGCTGATAACAAAGAGAGGTAATTATATAATGAGCAGCAATAAATATAAATTTGAAACATTACAGCTTCATGTAGGACAGGAACAGGCAGACCCGGCAACAGATTCAAGAGCTGTTCCGATATATGCGACAACTTCTTATGTTTTCCACAATTCACAGCATGCCGCAGATCGCTTTGGTCTTCGTGACGCCGGAAACATTTACGGCAGACTGACAAACTCCACACAGGATGTGCTTGAAAAAAGAATAGCCGCCCTTGAAGGCGGTATTGCAGCGCTTGCTGTAGCATCCGGTGCAGCTGCTATAACCTATACTATACAGGCGCTTGCACAGGCAGGCGACCATATAGTTGCTCAGAAAACTATATACGGCGGCAGCTATAACCTTCTTGCACATACACTTCCGCTGTATGGTGTGAATACGACCTTTGTTGACGCACATAACCTTGACGAACTGGAAGCAGCTATTCAGGATAATACAAAGGCTGTATATCTTGAAACACTCGGCAACCCCAACAGTGATATTCCGGATATAGACGCAATTGCAGAAATTGCACATAAGCACGGCATTCCTGTTGTTGTTGACAACACCTTCGGTACGCCCTATCTTATCAGACCCATAGAACACGGCGCTGATATCGTGGTACACTCAGCTACAAAATTCATCGGCGGACACGGCACTACTCTGGGCGGTATTATCGTTGACAGCGGCAATTTTGACTGGAAGGCAAGCGGAAAATATGCGCCGATTGCTGAACCCAATCCAAGCTACCACGGTATCTCATTTGTGGACGCTGTTGGAAAGGCTGCTTTCGTAACATATATCCGTGCGGTGCTTCTCCGTGATCAGGGAGCAGCTATTTCACCCTTTGCAGCCTTCCTTCTTTTACAGGGAACGGAAACTCTTTCCCTCAGACTTGAGCGTCACGCTGAAAACACAAAG
>CACXDE010000487.1 GCA_902766305.1 uncultured Ruminococcus sp.
GCACCTCCCCTAAAGGGGAGGCAGTGCCAGATCTTCACAAACCAAAGCCTCCCCTACAGGGGAGGTGGCATTTCGTCACGACAGTGGCGAAATGCCGGAGGGGTTACTTCAATGTACAATGATGACGTACCAGACTTAACGCAAGGCTTTGAGCTTGAAGCTTAGAGCTTACGACTTACAACTGACAACTACTTTGAACTGATATCAGCCGCTATTCTTTTTATACAATCCTCAAAGCTTCCCCTTACTATGACGGACGGAACGCATATCATAAGATTGAACGGCATATCAAAATCCTCCGTAATATATCCGCTGCTGTCTTCATCTCCGAATTTACAGCGCATGCTTCTGACATCATCAGCATAGCAGTATATTTTCTTTCCGAGTGCATACGCCGCGCCAATCTCAAAAGCGGTTCCGCTGTCAGGCTCACATCCTCTGAAAGGATTTACGTTTGCGGCTATGATATCACATTTTTTGATAAGACCTATATTGGCTTCAAATATCTCCTTTGCACTGTCAAAGGCATTATCAAGCGGATATAATCCCTCAAAACCGTAATTTATGCAAAGGTTCTTCATCTGTTCTCCCCTTTTTACTGCGTCCCTTGCAAAGACGTCAAAACCGGCAAGATATATTTTTTTCATATGTACCCTCTCCCTTGTATTATTTTAATCTTTGTATGAATATAACCACCGTATGCCCATAAGAACCTACGGTGGTTTAAACAGCATTTTTATATGTCCAGATTCTGCGATTTCCTGAGATAATCTCTTGCAAGATCAAGCTTCTCCATATCCTCGTACAGTGCAGACAGATCGGCATACTGTGCAGAAAGACTGTCCGAAAAGCTGTCAGGATCATTTACAGCAAGATCTCTGTAAATATTAGCAGCTTTGATGTAATAGCCCTCAGCGTCAGTATAATTTTCAAGACATGAATATATATAACCGATATCACTGTACGCTCCTGCAAGCTCCTCCATCACCTCGATAAAAGAACCGTCAAGAGGCGATCCGCTGTGATCCGCCGCTTTCTTTTCGTATATCTCGATCACCTTTTCATAATATTCTACAGAACGCATATAATCTTCTTTTCCGCTGCATGATTTTGCAATACAGTCATAGCAGTAGGCAAGGCTTACAAGATAGGTCTCAGCGTCCAGATTCACAAGCTGCAAGGACAATTCAACGGCTTTATTATACTCCTTTTCAGCCTCGTCATATCTTTCACGGAAAAAGTATGTGTCACCCATATTGCAGTATGCGTCAGCCAACTGTTCAAGAAGCTCAGGATCATTTTCAGAAACAGTTTCACTAAGAAGTGACGCTGCCATAGAATATTTTTCAAAAGCGTCTGTATATCTTTCAAGACTTTCGTAAACCGCTCCAAGTCCGTCCGCACATTTTGCCGTTAATTTTCTGTAAAGGCTGTCATCCTCTTTCAATAGCAGCACATAGATATCCATTGCCCTGAGATAATATTTTTCTGCCTTTTTGGGTTCGCCGTTCTCCATAAGCAGCTCTCCCTTTGCCATAAGCTCAGCGGCAAGCGCAGGGTCGTCTTCTGTATCGCTGTTTTTCTTACTCTTAAAAATATCAAACATAGCAAATTTCCTTAGCAAATTAAAATAATATAATCATTATATCACATATTACCGGATTTGCCAACTATTTTATATCTATATCAAGAGGTTCGTCAAGATGCTCCGACACATATTTTCCGTTTTTCTTACGCTGACGGACGCATTCTGTCAGAAGGTATTCTATCTGACCGTTGACAGAGCGAAAATCATCCTCCGCCCATGCGCACAAAGCATCATACAATTCTTTTTTCAACCGCAGCGGAACTTGTTTTTTTTCGCTCATAGCAGCCTCCTCTTAATCAGCCGTTACTGGTTGTTCGGCTGGGTCTTCATATTTTTTATACACAAGCTTATATGCAAGGATCAATGCTGTGACGGAAAAGACAGCCAAAGCGATCTCAAAAGCATACATCGGTACACCAAATTTCGTGAACACTATAGTAAAATCAAGCAGAGCATGAAGAATCACTGCAAGCGGATACAGCCACAGGCTCTTTTTATCGTTTGCCGCCTTGAATACAAGGAAAGACATAGACATATGGAAGCTTATAGCAACTGCTCTTTCAACAACTGACAACAAAGCATAGACAATATCAACCGAAGCATACTGTCTTATCTGTTCCTCCATTAGTGCCATCTGTTCCGGCGATACCCCCTGTGTAAGCTGTGCAGTATCGCCGCTGTTGACGATAAACGCAAGTGCAATAATTGTCAGCATCTTATAACCAATATACAGACTTTCAAATCCGCCATGCCCTGTTCCGTATGCCAGAGACGTTATACGCTTTTTGTCATTTTTCAGTATAGTCTTATATGCAATAAACCTTCCGCTTTCCTCAAAAACACCGGCAAGCAGTCCTGCAAAAAGATAATACAGCCACGGATTATTATTTATTTCCTTTGCAACAGGGTTATCAGCATAATAAAGCAGATATGCAAGAGGCAGCTTTAGTATTATCGCAAAAAGGAAAAATGCTGCTGCGCCGATAAAAACAGGCTTTACCGGAATATTCTTCTTTATTTTAAGCACAATAAAAAGTATCACCGGCAAAATCATCATCAATGCACCGCTGAGACCTATCGCAAAAATCGTACTGTCGCTGAAATGAATATCTGACATATCAATACCCCCTCTTAAAATGTGGAATGTGGAAAGTTGAAAGTGGAATTAAGGAAACACTGAATAAATAGCATTTCCTTAATCACAAAGCTTTTATTTTTATCTGACAGGCTTAATACAGAGAGCCGGAATTTACTATCGGCTGGGCGTCATGGTTTCCGCAAAGCACTACAAGCAGATTCGATACCATAGCAGCCTTTCTTTCATCGTCAAGGTCAACGATCTTGTTTTCGCTGAGACTTTCAAGCGCCATCTGCACC
>CACXDE010000488.1 GCA_902766305.1 uncultured Ruminococcus sp.
GACAAACAGGGGATATATGTTAGTAAAAAAACCTGATCTGCTCAGTGCAGAGGAAATATCCGATGGGCTGGATGTATCGTTTGTCGGAAAACAGATAGAAGTGCTGAAAACAGTTGATTCCACGAATAACGAGATCAAGTGCCGGGCAGCGGCAGGCGCAGAAAGCGGACTTCTTATCGCTGCGGAGAGACAAACCGGAGGCAAGGGACGGATTGGACGAATATGGCAGTCTGATGAAGGAAAGGGAGTATATTTTACATTTCTTTTGCGTCCTGATATGCCGCCGAATGAGGTTGCCGAAATAACACTTGCAGCCGGTTATGGTGTATGTGCAGCTGTAAGAGAATATACGGGTCTTGACGCAAGGATAAAATGGCCGAACGATATAGTTGTCGGTAGTCGGAAGCTCTGCGGTATACTTACGGAAATGACGGCGCAGATCGAAAAGGTTGAATATGTAGCTGTAGGTATAGGGATAAATGTAAATCATAAAGAATTTTCCGAAGAATTAAAGGATAAAGCAACCTCACTGTACATAGAAACCGGTCATGGAATAAACAGGAATGATTTCCTGAGAGCTGTAATTTCTGAATTGGACAAGGTTGCCGAACAGTTTTTGAAAGGCTTCACTGAAGAACACAGGAGTAAATTCAAAGAGCTTTGTGTTACTCTCAACCGGAAGGTCACTTCTGTAAGAGGCGGAAAGACGATTGAAGGAATTGCTGTTGATATAACGGATGAGGGTGATCTTATTGTCCGTGACAGCAGCGGAAGTCTTATAAATATTAATTCCGGTGAAGTAGTCGTGCAGGGGATATACTGAATAATTATGTAGGGTTGTCGTATTAAAAGAATGCGGCAGCCCCTTATAATAATATTTTAAGATAAATTTGTTTTTTAAAATACAGTATCTGTACAAGGGGACGCCCTCTTTCCCAGGGCGTCCCCTCTTTCAAAACTGTCCACCGGACTGTTTTGAAATTCACCCCTTGCCGAGGGATTTTGAAGCTTGTTTCGCTGCTCCGCAGCGTCCAGGGCGCTGCCCTGGACCTGCAAGCCTTTGAAAAGGCTTGAGCGAAACTTTTAATTTTGTTTTTTTAGGAAAGGGGTCTGGGGGATAACCCTTTGTTTTTAAACAAAGGGGTTCTCCCAGAAAAGTTTATTCAGAACGTCTGCACGGACGGCAGTCTTTATCGCCGGGCTGGTCTTTAGGGAAAAATTCGTTTGTCGGGAAATCTATGTTGCTGAAAAGCTCACACGGATCTTCGGAGCTTGCAGTGCATTCTTTTCTCGGCATACAGAAATCATATGACGGGATCTTCATCTGAACGTCCCTTTGAAGCTGAACGATGGTAAATATACCGATAGATACAAGAACATCCTTTTCTGTTTCACTTTGTACAAATTCTCCGCCGTAACGGTTTATGATGCTTTCGGGTATGCGCAGAGGCGGCATATGGATACTGTCACGGTGTTTTTCAAGTCTTGCGGAAAGCGCGACTGGCTCTGCAACCTGTACAATAGCCTTCGGACAGTTCTGTGAAACATCCGGGAGTCCCTCCGGAGAGTCAGGACAATCCGATGTGTAGATCTTTACGCTGCCTTCGCTGCCGAAGAGTACAGCCCTTTTTGAAAATACAGCAAGTCCTTTTACAGGCATTGGCAGAGCGTTCGGTGCCATAAATGCGTCAAGTCCTACATCGAAGTAGAATATCATATCTACTGCATAGAACCCGTTGTGGAATGGAACTGGTTGGAGACTTACGGATACATTGCACACATTTACTGTGTTCAGTCTTACGCTGGCGGCTTTGTCAATGAGACACTGTCCCGGCTTTGTCAGCAGAACAGGCAGGTCTTCAAGACAATCCTTGTCGGAGCATGAATCATATATTCTTGGTGCATTGATACAGACAGCCTCCCTGATGCGGTCAAAGCGAAATTCTCTGTCTTCATCAGGTGTTATAATATTATCGGGCATAAAGACATCCTCCTTGTTGAGTTTTGCAAGGTGTATGACTACCCTTGTAACAACATAATATGTCTGCAGTCCGATTCCGTTACAAAAAACGGCAGACGCTTCGCACGAACGAAACGTCTGCCGCCTGATATGAAAGAATATATTTTATTCTGCTGATCTTCTTACAGCCTTATTCTTTTCATGGCATTCGCTGCAATATACGGGTCTTCCCTCTGTCGGTTCAAAAGGAACAAGCGCCTCTTTTCCGCAGGCAGCACAAATTGCTGAGTACATCTTACGCTGCGGTCTTCTGCACTCCTTACATCTCTTCGGCTCGTTAGTAAGTCCCTTTGATGCGTAGAACTCCTGTTCACCTGCTGTGAATACAAATTCCTTGCCGCATTCTCTGCATACTAAAGTCTTATCCTCGTACATGGTTTTTACCTCTCTTTGGTATTGAAAAAATTTTTGCCCACGGACGGTATTGCACCGCCGTCTCCGGATATTTCCGACGCTCTCCTTATAAGCTACAAGGTCATATTACTTAAGAAATCTCAGCTTCTTTCTGACTCTCTGCATGGCATTGTCACAGGC
>CACXDE010000489.1 GCA_902766305.1 uncultured Ruminococcus sp.
AAACAGCGTAGTCAAGATTCTCAGCTACTACTATTCTTCCAAGCAGACTGCTTAGTATCCCCTTGTAAATATCATCGCACGAACAAAGATCAGACGCAATACCTACAAAACCATCACATTTTTCAAGTCCATTCTCATTTAGATTTTTTCCCTTGATTGTGGACAGAGGAAGAAAGGTCGCACGACCGCCGTCATTTTTTTTCAGAAATGAAATAGCCGCTTTTGCGTCAGCGTCACTTGTGGTAACAATATTCTGCATAGCTGCGCCAAGAGCTATTTCAACAGCTGTACTGTATTCAGACGGTGTACGTATTACCCTTGATACAGGTCCATGTATACCTGAAAGCGTTCCTTTTTTTGATTCACGCATAACCGTCTTGACACTGTGTGTAAAGCCTTCGAGGTTTCTTTCCAGATCCTCCAGCATCTTTGCCTTGCCGGAGCTTTGCTGGGCAGAAACTCTGAGGGACTGTATCTTCATACGGAAATCGTCACATTTTTTTCTTTGTTCCTCTATCTTCTGCTTTAACTTTTCCTGTTCTGTGTCAAATGATGTTATTGTGCTTTCACATTCAACAGACATTTTTTCATAATCGGATATTATGCTTTCCAAAGTTTTGATCTGTGACTTTTTCGCTTCAATGTTATTATCTGTAGTTCCGATTCGTTCCTTCAATTCATTTATGGAACTGTCCGAAGTAATATATCTTACCTTTGCGTCAGAAGCCTTTTCCGTAAGCTTCATTATCGTGTTATTTATTTCCGACAGCCTGTCAGCTGAATCAGATTCACCGCTTCTCAGGCGAAGAAGCTCCTCTGTATCCCCGGACTGTTCCCCACTTTTTTTCGACAGCTTATCATTGAGAGTTTTTATATATCCCTGCTTTGACAAGATCAGATTCTTAAGCTTTTCACCAGAATCGCTGTGCATCTTTATCTCAGCAGAAATTCTGTCAATTGATTCTTTATTATGCTTTATGTCACTTTGAAGAACCGCCGTTTCAGAACGCTTTTCCGCTGCTGCTCTTTCATTTTCCGAGCTTTTATTTCTAAGATCTTCTATTTTAATATTAAGCTCATTCTGCTTATCGTCAATTATATCATTTTCCTGCTGTACAGCTTTCAGTATTTCTTCTGTTTCATTATACTGCGAATTTGCAACAGCAAGCTTATCCTCCTGTTCTCTGACTGAAGCAGCAGAGCGTTCGAGAGTACGAAGCCAAAGCGCAATCTCAAGTCCCTTTTTTTCCTGCGCATATTCAAGATAAGCAGCCGCCTTTTCTGACTGTATCCTCAGCGGCTCAACACGTCCTTCAAGTTCAGTCATTATATCACGAAGACGTACAAGGTTTTCTTCTGTTCTGCCAAGTCTTCTTTCAGCGTCTGCCTTTTTGTAGCGGAATTTTGAAATACCTGCCGCTTCCTCGAAAATCTCCCGGCGGTCTTCACCCTTTGTAGCAACAATGCTGTCTATCTTACCCTGACCTATCATGGAATAACCGTCCCTTCCCAGACCGGTATCCATAAAAAGCTCATGTATATCCTGTAATCTTACGGCGGTGTTGTTGATTAGGTATTCACTGTTTCCGGAACGATAGTAACGTCTCGTAACAGCAACATCATCTCCGTCAAACTGCAGGGCTCTGTCTTTATTATCGAAGGATAATGTAACCTGCGCATAGCCGGTTTTTTTCCTCTGCTGTGTTCCGTTGAAGATAACATCCTCCATTTTTGAACATCTGAGTGCCTTCGCCGACTGCTCGCCAAGCACCCAGCGGATAGCGTCGCTTATATTGCTTTTTCCGCTTCCGTTAGGACCGACAACAGCGGTTATGCCCTCTGTAAAATTAAGTTTTGTTTTATCAGGGAAGGTTTTGAATCCCTGCACTTCCAATGCTTTTAGTTTCAATCAATCACTTCGTTTCATGAATTATAGCCGGAGCCTTGCCCCTTGACACAACAATATATTTTTAATTATATATTCCTTATTTCAATATCATATTTGGACAAAGATTCATTTGTCACAATTACAGCCTTATATCCAAGTTCGCTAAGTTCCTTAATATTTGATTTCTTTTGTCCCGTAAATCTTGAAATGCTTTTCGGATTTATGCAAACCTTTATCTCTCCACCTGTAATATTATTTTTTCTTAAAGCATCCAACGTATTTTCAAGCATTATCCTGCTCTCACAAAGCTCACGGAATGACGGATGAAATGCTCCTGCTGCCATATTCTCCCTCAGGCTGCCGCTGTCATGCAGACCAAGCCTTATTACCTTTATGTCCCGGCTTTCAAAAAATCTCAGCAGCTTTGCACAAAGCTGTACAGACTGCTCAGCATCAGGCGGATAATACCGTCCTGTTTTGTAAAGCTCATAAAGCTTCGTCCCCTTCATAACTACAGTAGGATATATTCTTACCGTATCAGGAGAAAGCTCAGCAATCTTTTCTGCTGTTGACATATCTTTTTCAGCACTGCTGCCATACAGTCCCGTCATCATCTGCAAGCCCAATGAAAAACCATATTTTTTTATCAGCTCCGACGCTCTTACAACATCAGCTGCCGTATGACCTCTTTCATTCATCAGCAGAACATTATCATCCATACTTTGCGCACCAAGCTCAACAGCCGTTACGCCGTAATATCTGAGAATATCAAGCACTTCTTCATCAATGTAGTCAGGTCTTGTTGACAGTCTGATTCCTCCAAATTCACCGCTTTTCACAAACGGTGAGGC
Source organism: uncultured Ruminococcus sp. (assembly GCA_902766305.1). GTDB lineage: Bacteria > Bacillota > Clostridia > Oscillospirales > Acutalibacteraceae > UBA1213. The sequence continues at coordinate 2,740 of CACXDE010000489.1, forward strand.
AGCTGAAAGCAATTCTATCATATAACTCCTGTCAATTGCCGTAAAGCTTCCGCCAAAAAAAGCTATCTCTGCATTTTTCGTATCATCTCCGAGACTTCTCCTTGCTGTTTCCACAGCCGACAGAACATCCTCACTATGCGGCTGGTATGCCTGTCCTGTTATCTCCTTCTGATTGCAGAAAGTACACTGGTGCGGACATCCGTTATGGGGTACAAAAATCGCTATATTTGAATGTCTGATACCGACCGCCTCCCTTAT
>CACXDE010000490.1 GCA_902766305.1 uncultured Ruminococcus sp.
CCGGGAGAGTGCTTCCATGCGGATCATACGGTATCCTTTACAGCACTCAAGCCGGCTCATGTATTGTATCCCTCTATGGATTACTGCGGAAACGTAACTGTTGCAAGGGTTGGCATTCCAAAGATGATAGTCGATACCTGTACCTATGCAATGCGCACAACTGATGAATTTATAGAAAAGCATCCTCTGAGACAGCCTAAGAAATCCGCCCATAAGGGTACAAACGGCACTCTGCTTTCGATATGCGGAAGCTATGGTATGTCAGGAGCGGCTGTTATGTCAGGAATGGCGGCGCTTCGCAGCGGTGTAGGCATTCTGCGTGTAGCTTTGCCGGAAAGCATATATCCTATAGCAGCCGGAAAGCTTACAGAAGCAGTTTTTGTTCCGCTTGAACAGTCGTCTCACGGTCTGATAAGCCTTAATTCCTTTGAACGTCTGCAAATGGAAATAATGAACAATTGTTCTGCCGTACTCATGGGCTGCGGATTGGGACAGGGAGATGATATAGCTGAATTGGTCGCAGCACTGATATCTGTTACTACAAAGCCTATGGTTCTTGACGCAGACGGCATCAATGCAATATGCGCTGATCCGACGATACTCCGCACGGCTATGGCGCCTGTTATCATAACTCCGCATCCGGGAGAGATGGCAAGACTGACAGGGAAAAGCACAACGGAGGTCCAGAAAAACCGCTATCGGACGGCAAGGGATTTTGCTTCAGAGTTTGGCGTGACAGTTGTACTCAAGGGAGCAAATACAATAATAGCTTTTCCGGACGGAAATGTGTATGTAAATATGACAGGAAATAATGGCATGGCAAAGGGCGGCAGCGGAGATATTCTTGCCGGCATGATGGCATCGTTCCTGTCTCAGGGAATGAACTATGATGAAGCTGCTGTAAGTGCAGTATATTACCATGGTCTTTTAGGCGACAAGTGTCTTGAAAAGTATTCGCCCCGTACCATGCTCCCGACAGACATGATAGAAGAAATAAGCAAGGTGTTGTAATTATCAGTTGTCAGTTTTCAGCTGTCAGTTGTTAGTTAATAGCAGCTTACAGCAAACAGATTTTTTCTTCTTTTGTCGTTCTAATGCTTTTCCATCACTGTCATTCTGAGGAGCGATCCTGTTGTTTTGAGTAGTGGCACTTATTTCATTTCAACAAACGATAAATTTTGATATTTTCAGAAACAAATCGACGAAGAATCCTTCCGATTACGTTGCCTTTGTGAAAAAGATCCTTCGCTTACGCTCAGGATGACAGTGAGAGCAGTTTAAAATGGCGGAAAGGAGAAGAAAGTTTAGTATGCCATGCTCTGGACTCTGTACTTTGAGCTTATTATAATTCCACTTTCCACATTCCACATTCCACATTGATAAAGAGGGTGTTTTGTTGAGAGGATTTATTGCTTTGGTTTTTGCAGGAATTATTGCTGCTGTGATGACGGCTTGTCAGACGAAGATCGTTGTGCCGTCACCTGCATTTTCCGAAAACGGAGAATGTAAGGTCGTCAGCGGAGGTGTAAATTACAGCTGCAAAATACTGTTTCCCGGAAATGAAAAGGAGAAGATAACTTTTGACAGTCCGGAGAATGTAAAAGGCATGAGCTTTTCAAAAAACGGAGATACAAATGTTGTTTCATATGGAAGTTTAATCTGCCGCAGCAGTACTGACTTTGTTTGCAGCGGTTCTTTGCCGGCAAAGGTGTCTGCCGGTGCAAAGAAAATAATTACAGATAAGGATTCGTTCAAAGCCGAAAAGACAGATGGTGGTTATACTTTTACTGACGGTGCTTATTCATTCAAAACCAATGAAAATGGAATAATTAGGGAAGCTGTTATTCTAAGATAATATAGTTGGCAGCGTTGTCAGATAACTATGCAAAAGAAAAAAAGCCTCGCATTAAGGCTCCGGCGGCTCGCCGGTTTGGGACGGCAGCCCCGATATTTCATTCAAAAAATGAAATCAGAATAAAAACTGAGTCTGATGAAGGTGTCAGGCTCAGTTTTTTTGTGCATACAGCGATTGGTTTGTATTCTATTTGTCGTATAACAGTTCAAGCAATGTGACAGCATGTTCAAGACAGCTGTGGTAGGCTGAAAAAACAATTCTTCGCAGGGGATAATTATTCTGCATATTCATATAAGCATTTCGGTACATTTTTGACATACGTATTTCATCGCTTATACGTTTTCTTATGACAGAACGGTATGATCCGTTTTCCTTGATCGGAACTGGTTTTGGTATAAATCTGTACCCTGTCATTTTTTTGTACATCTTCATGAATGTATCTGCGGTGTCCTGATCATCGTCAGAAAATTCCTCTAATATCTGCTTTTCACGATCTCCAGGGGCAGAACGTGAGAGAACTCTGTAAAGCTGTGCGTTGTACAATTCACTGTTGATCCACTGTCCTATTTTTTCAGGCAGATCATAAGTACTCATAGCTGTACCTCCATAAAAAATCCGGGAAATGCTGATGAAATCTTTATCAGTATTTCCTTTGACTGTAAGATGGTCTTTATAGTATATATTTATTGCTTCAATTCTCAGAA
>CACXDE010000491.1 GCA_902766305.1 uncultured Ruminococcus sp.
GACGGCGGTCTTATCGGCGGCGCATCACTCAAGGCTGCTGATTTCGGCGTACTTCTTGAAGAAGCAAGCAAATAATTCTGGAGAGATAACATGAAAAAACCATTAATATTAATGATACTGGACGGCTTCGGTATCGGAACAAATTACGGCAATGCTATCCGCACTGCAAATAAGCCGAATTTAGAGCATATCACATCAACTAACCCTTGGACGCTTATTGCGGCTTCGGGCATGGATGTCGGTCTGCCGGACGGCCAGATGGGCAACAGTGAGGTTGGTCACACAAATATCGGCGCAGGCCGTGTTGTATATCAGGAGCTTACAAGAATTACCAAGGCTATAAAGGACGGCAGCGTTCTTAAAAATGAAGCTCTTGTACACGCTATGGAAAATGCTGCACAGGAAGGCAAGTCTCTGCACTTTATGGGACTTCTTTCACCCGGCGGTGTTCACAGCCATAATACACACCTCTACGGTCTTGTTGAAATGGCAAAGAAGATGGGTGTTAAGAATGTGTATGTTCATGCGTTCCTTGACGGCCGTGACGTTCCGCCATCAAGCGCAAAGGATTATATAATTCAGTGTCAGGCTAAGCTTGAAGAGATCGGTCTTGGTCAGATTGCAACTATCTCAGGACGTTACTACGCAATGGACAGAGACAATAACTTTGACCGTGTGGAAAAGGCTTACAGCGCGCTTGTATACGGCGAAGGAAATAAGGCTGCAAATGCTGTTGAGGCTATTACAAAGTCATATGAGGACGGTGTAACTGATGAATTTGTTATCCCGACTGTATGTGTTGAGGGTGCAACGATCAAGAGCGGCGACAGCATAGTGTTCTATAATTTCCGTCCTGACAGGGCAAGAGAGATCACACGCACATTTGTTGATCCGGAGTTCAGCGGCTTTGAGAGAAGAAACGGATTCTTCCCGCTTACATATGTCTGCATGACTCAGTATGACGCAACAATGCCGAATGTTGAGATCGCATTCAAGCCCCAGAAGCTTACAAATATGTTCGGCGACTACATTTCAAGCAGAGGTCTTACACAACTCAGGATCGCTGAAACAGAAAAGTATGCCCATGTAACCTTCTTCTTCAACGGCGGTGTAGAAGCTGTCAGTGAGGGAGAGGACAGGTGTCTTATTCCGTCTCCGAAGGTTGCTACCTATGACTTGCAGCCTGAGATGAGCGCATACGAGGTAACAAAGAATGTCATCGAGAGAATAGAAAGCGGCAAGTATGATGTTATCATACTGAACTTTGCAAACTGCGATATGGTCGGTCATACAGGCGTATTTGAAGCCGCTGTAAAGGCTGTTGAGGCTGTAGACGACTGTGTCGGACAGGTTATCAAGGCTGTAAAGAAGCTGGACGGTGTGGCTCTGATTACTGCCGACCATGGAAACGCTGACAGGATGCTTGACGAGGACGGAGAACCGTTTACCGCACATACAACAAACCTTGTACCGTTTATAGTAGTAAACCATCCGTGTGAGCTTCGAGACGGCGGAAGACTTGCTGACATTGCTCCGACAATGCTCAAACTTCTTGGACTGCCGCAGCCCGCTGAGATGGACGGTGTAAGCATAATAAAATAAACCGGAGAGTCGGTTTAGCAGTTTTAAAAGCACATATTATATAATGAAAACAGACGGTCTTTATCAGGCCGTCTGTTTTTGAAAGGAGACATTATTAATGCTTTTAATCTTTATCAGCGGAGTTTGAAGTATCATCCACAGAAAGCTCTACAACAGAAGTTCTGTCAATGATCTCAGAGGCACTCAGAGAGGACTCATTTTCATAAAAACTGTCTTCATTATCCGGTGTAAACACCGACTCAAAAACTGTATCTACTGCCGCATTGTCAGCAGATACAGAAACAAGAACATAGGGGTAATGAACAAATACACGGCTTCCCTGAACCGCCTCATATGCCTTGTCGTTAACATTTTCAAAAGAACTGATCCTTTCATTGATGTAATCATGGATAGAGTTCATCAGGAGGTCTTCTGAATCTTCGCTTCTTAGCCTGAAACAAGCTAACTCCGTAAAACTGTCAGGCTTTGGAGAAACATACATAGCTGAATCGGAAATAGTTCCGTCAGGTATTTCATAGTATTTTGCAATATTTTCAGCCGAGATTTCAGAAAGGTTCTCATACTTCATTCCCTTTATTACTCTGTCTGCAATCTCATGTGCTGTAAAGTTTTTCTGTTCATCGTTTTTACTGGAATTCATACTCAGCATTATAATTGATGATAAAATGGCAGCAACAAAAAAAATAGCTGACACAATAAGTATGGTAAGTTTAGTTTTATTGACCGGCTTTTTATCATTTTGCAGTTTCTCAGGCATTCATCCACCTTCGCATCCTAACACTAATACTTGATAACTGACCCATATACAGACATACTGAAATACAGTTGTGATGTCCGTGTAAAACTCAAAACACCTACGATAATTATACATGCGCCGTGCATATATTTCAACTACAATATTGTAATAATATTATCAAAAAATAAAAAATACAGGCAGTACCTGTACAAAAAAATATAAGTCCGCCCAACCGTACACCGTTTATAATAACCTGCCTACGAGATAAGCAGGTGGGTATCCTCTCCACAACTTCATACTCCCTTCGTCCGCTGCAAGAGCGGGAGGTCTGAAGTCCGCTGCGGAAGCCGGATTCCCGATTTAAGGGTTGTAGGGTTATTCTTAACGATCAATACGCATCGGGCAGACAATATTAACAAAACATATTCGCTTTTCTGAAACTAATTATACAACATTCTTACCAGAAATGCAATACCTGACAGATATTTTTTTAAAATATTTTTATCAGTTATTTTCCTCTTCGGCTTCATAGGCAGCATCAAAGTTCTTTTCAAATATTTCAGCAAGCTCATCAAGAAGCTCTTCGTCTTCTATTTCAGCAAGCTGGGGCTGACCGTCCTCGTCCTCAACTGCTTCAAAGATCATGTATGTGCTTCCGGACTCGATATCCTGATCGGGAAGATCAAACTGCGGAGCCAAAGCGTAATAATGACCGTCCTTGAAATCTATCTCGTCAAGCACTTCAAAGTCATATTCGTTGCCGTCCTCATCAACCAGTGAAACGAGATCAGTCTCATACTCTTCGTTCTGCATATCCTTTTCCATTTCGCTCATTTGGAACATCTCCTTTAATTAAATTATTTGTAACGCAGCTGCAACCGCTGAAACAAACCACACCTTATATTTTATACTTATTTTACTGATAAGTCAATAGTAATTGCAACTAATTTTTAAAATAAAAATATTAATAAAAGTTTATAAAAACTATTGACTTTTCATAAAGACAGTGCTATAATACGTACAAGATAAATCGAGTCCGATCCGGGCAGGGTCGGGGGCGGCTTAGCTAATCTGCGAAAAGGAGGCTTAGTTCCCATGGGCGATTCAGAACCGGTTTCATTTTATCTCGGCGTCTTCAGGTGCAAGGTCTTCTGCGGAGAGAAGATAAGATGATATTCAGATTTTGCAAGCGTCAGAGCGGATAGATGTGCTGGTTTGGTACGTTGTTTGTCCGTTAGCGGCTTTGACAGAAAGTGGTTTATCGTTTGGTATTGTAGATTCTTCGATTTGTGGGAAGATGTCTTGCGGGTGTCCCGGAATTGTGTGGAGGCGTCAGGGATTCATTCCTTACAATTGAATATGTGCCTCGATGGGTGTTCCTTTGGAATGTGATTATCTTGGCTTTTTACAACCATGGACAGTGGGGTTTGCTCCTTATACGGGAGAATATGTCATAGGCTGAACAGGATATTGAACCGTTTATAACCTTGAGTTCCGTACATTTTGTAGAATCGTGTCAATGTGCGAGCTGGATTGAGAGCCGGTGTGTGAATCAAGCATTAAGGGGGAGATTATCCGCCGATGGTGTTACGCAGTGGAATGTGCACCCAATGCAATCAGGGTATAAATAGGATTATCGCAAGTTTTTGCTTATTATATATCTTAACATGATGGGATTGTTTCCAATGTAATACTTAAAAATTAAAAAACTACCTTTCATAAATATCAATATTGGCTTTGAGCGTGAGAAAGCCGATGGGTGTGGAGATGATTCCGATGCCGGATGTTGATGTTTTAAGAGATCGATAAAAAGTTCTCCTGGTGAAAGATGCCCCGGCGGCTGATGCTGTCGGGGCGTTTGTTGGTTGCTTTATTATGATGATATCATTTGTGTCAGGGCTAAAGCCAACTGGTCGGGGCAGGAAGTTCCTCTGCCGTTGCAGTCTATCCCTCTGCATTTTTCTATAACATCTTCGGCTTTCATTCCTTTAACAAGTGCGGCAATGCCCTGAGTGTTTCCGCTGCAGCCTCCGTTGAATTTAACACTTTTAATTATATGATTGTCGTCTGTCTCTATCTCTATCGAACGGGAACAGACTCTTTTTGTTTTATATACATATTTCAAATTAAGTCATCTCCTTTTAAAAAAGACCGATGCGAAACCGCACCGGTCAGTATAAGTACTATCAGTCACTTGTATAGGGGAGAAGTGAAAGATACCTTGCGCGTTTGATAGCAACAGTAAGCTCACGCTGATGACGAGCGCAAGTACCGGTTACTCTGCGGGGAAGGATCTTAGCTCTCTCTGAGATAAAACGGCGAAGTCTTGAAATATCCTTGTAATCAATAACATCGACCTTATCTACACAAAAAGCACAAACCTTTTTACGGCCCTTACGGCCGCCTCTGCGGTTATCTCTTTCGATTCTTTCAGCCATCGGATTGTTCCTCCTTTACTTTAGGTTAGAAGGGCAAATCGTCGTCTGTTGGCATATCCGTGAAATCCCTGACATCTCCGCTTGAATAAGAGGACGGGGTAGACGGAGCCGGACGGTAGGACGACTGCCTGTTATTGCTGTAGCTGTTTCCGCCGTCATAACCATTATCATAGGATGACGAGGAATCCTTCTTTGAATCACAGAAGTCAACATTATCAGCCCACACTTCAGTAGTGTAACGCTTTGAACCGTCCTGAGCAGTATATGAACCGGTACGGATAGATCCTGTGATACCAATACGCCGACCCTTTGAGAAATATTTGCAGATCATCTCTGCACGCTGATTCCATGCAACAATCGTAATAAAATCTGCCTGTCTCTCTTCACCCTGTTTAACAAAATTTCTGTCAACAGCAATGTTGAATCTCGTCATAGCAGTACCTGACTGAGTATGACGCAGCTCCGGATCAGCAGTGAGTCTGCCAATTAAAGACACAATATTCATAGCCTTGCCTCCTTAATCAAGCTTCCTTTTTAACGATCATTGAACGGAGAACGCCGTCAGTGATCTTTGCGATTCTGTCAAGTTCAGCCGGCAACTCAGCCTCAGCCTTGAAGTTGAAAAGTACATAGAAAGCATCTGTTTCCTTATTGATAGGATAAGCAAGTCTTCTCTTGCCCCATTCGTCAACGCTTTCAAGAGTACCGTTTTTCTCGATAAGACCCTTGAACTTATTAACAGTTTCTGCTACAGCCTCTTCACCCTGTTTCAGTGAAACAACGAAAACGGCTTCATAA
>CACXDE010000492.1 GCA_902766305.1 uncultured Ruminococcus sp.
CTTATAGTAGTAAGCGTATTTGTACGGGCTTGTACCTCCGCTTGCCTTGCCTGTAAGCGTAACAGAGTTGCCCGCTCCGATACTTGTGGAGCTTATAGTAGAGTTATTTGTCAGGACGCTTGTGCTGCTTTTACAAACGACATTAAAATCCTTTGAAGCTGCTTTTCCGGTGCTGTCCTTTACATTTATTCTAATGTTATAGGTACCTGCCGCTGTTGGCTTGAATACTGCTGATGTATTTGACACATATGCAGAGCCGTTTAATTCAAGAAGCTTTGTATAGCTGCCGTCTGTTGACTTTTTGTAGTAGTAAGCGTATTTGTACGGGCTTGTACCTCCGCTTGCCTTGCCCGAAAGAGTAACAGAGCTGCCGAAATCTATGCTTGACGCGCTGACTGTAGAATTATTTGCCAGGACGCTTGTGCTGCTTTTACAAACGACACTAAAATCCTTTGAAGCTGCCGCCCCTGTGCTGTCCTTGACATTTATTCTTATGTTATAAGTTCCTGCCGCTGTAGGTTTAAATACAGCTGATGTATTTGACACATATGCCGAACCGTTTGATTCAAGAAGCTTTGTATAGCTGCTGTCTGTTGATTTCTTGTAATAGTAAGCGTATTTGTACGGGCTTGTACCGCCGCTTGCCTTGCCTGTAAGAGTTACGCTGCTGTTGACAGAAACACTTGACGCGCTTACTGTAGAACTGTTTTTCAGCGCCTCAGAGGCTGTTACAGTAACTGTACAAACTGCTGTTTTGCCGTTATATGAAGCAGCGGTTATCTTTGCTGTTCCTGCACCTACAGCAGTAACAGTTCCGTTTGAAACTTTAGCAACACTCTGATTTGAAGATGACCATGTAACCTTCTTGTTATCGGCGTTGGACGGTGATATCACCGCATTAAGAACTGCTGTACCGCCTACATTCATCGAAAGGCTTGTTTTGTCAAGGCTTATGGATGTAACATCTACACTGGTATTTGCCAGCTCGCCTATACGTACCTCCGTGCCTGTGACATTAGGGCTTGAAGAAGCATAACCGTATACTACATTTCCCTTTATCCTCATTCCATAAAGGTAATTGCTGCCAGTGTAGCTGAATGCTTTGGTTGTTTTGCCAGAGGACGGATCATAGCAGTAGATATCCTTGGGCGTATTGAAATATATTTTTCCGCCGAACGAGTCAACTCCTGAATATATGCCATTATAATAACTGCCTCCGCCGGCTGACCAATGTACATTCGACAGATCATATACCTTTGTAACACTGTTTGATACATAGTTGTACTTAACTATAGCCTGAGCAGAGGAAGAATCCTCAGCCGCATAGAATATTGTGTCGCCTGCGTTAAGCTTGCACATTTTAGAGCCGAAGTTATGATATCTTGCATTATCGTATTTTGTATTTGTTGCTTTATTAATACTCACATAACTATAGTGCGATTCGGAAAGCTTCTGATCAGCTGAATCACTCAGCAGGAAATAGGTATGATCTACAAGTCCGGGTCTGTCGGCTGTCGGGTCGTCCCATGTAAGGTCAGTAAGATAATAACTGCCGTCGATCTTTATTTTCAGCCACTCATGATTCATTTCGTCTGAATCAACTATCTCACTGTAAATACCTATCTGTCCGAGAAGGTAAGAATAAATTCTGGAATAGTTTTCGCACACTCCGTTTTTATTCACCATAAACGTATAGTTTGAAGTAGAGTTAATGTTATAGTATGCGTCAAGTACAAGCTCATCATGAAGCACTGCCGCTTTTGAAAAATCATCACTGCATACAGATAGGTCTGCAAGTTCAAGATAATGATCCGCTGCGCTGTAAAACGCATCAAGCATAGTCCTGGCTTTGTCTGCTGAATACAGATACTCCGGATAAATGAACGAAATAAAATCGTTTGAACCATTAGAACAGCTGTATTTTCTGTCTATATAGAACAGATCAGGATTAAGCGCCATTACAGCCTGCATCAGCGTACCAAGATAGTCAGAACTCAACTTATATGATCTGATATCAATGGTGTTTTTAAACGAGCGGATATCATCAGCTACTTTTTCGATCAGATCACGGTTCTTATCTACAAAGTCAACATAGTTGTCAGCCGCAAAGTTTACATATTCCGATTTTGAGTGTTCCGCCGCTGATACTGTCACTGCTGCCGCCGGAACGACCATAGCAGCAGACATAACTAAAGAAAAAACTCTTTTAAACATTTTGCTTTGCATAAAGGATACCTCCCCTTTTCATTTTCTTAGTTTAACAACAAAAGCAGGCATACTGAAAAGATTTCTCGTCGCTTTACTCCTCGAAATGACAAAGTAACTTTATTGGTAGCGTTTACCATAATTATTCTTCCGTCAGCATCTGCGCTTCACCCTTAGGCTTTATAGCTAAATGTGCAAAATCAAATGAAAGCATATTGTAATCCTCTCCGTGGGTGATTATTTTTCTCAGCTTGTTTACAGCAAATTTGCAGATAAAACCCAAGATAGCTCCTGTAATCAGCATCAATACATCATCCGTGCAAACCGTAGATGTATTAAGAAGAAACTGCATGATCTCTACTGAAATTCCTAACAGAGCCGCTATTAACGCAATATGCCATATTCTGAATTTAGGAACTAAAACTGCAAGATAGAAGGATAACGGTACAAGGAAGATAAGATGCCAACATATATATACAACGCCGTTTTCATATTCCCCGGACAGACACTTGCCTATCCTCTCAAATATCATAAGCTCCAGTTCCCTGCTGCTGCTTCCGGGACGGTTCGGCATGATAAGCTTGAAAACAAACACTATCACATATATGATAAACAACGCCTTCATACATGATGATAAGAATTGTGTAAAATCTCTTCTTGTCTCGTTATTATCTCTTGCTCCAACGGCAAACAGTCTTACAATGAGACAAAATACAAAAGGTATCATCAGCTGCAAAAAATAGCTTGCAAGCCTGTATTTATCAATATCCGGCCAGTAGGTTCCGGCATCATCATCCGAAAAGCCTATAACTATTTCAAAAAAGAATGACACTGCATTAAGAAGCGCCATAGTCACAAGGGACACACCCACAGCTTCATACCGCTTTGTTATCAAAAACAATACGGCTGTAATTACCAGCGCTATAAAGAATATATATGCTTCACACAAAGCCTCAGAAACTATCTGCAACTTTGCGTCATTCGGCAGCAAAAACAGCATAAGTCCGGCTGCCAGTCCCAGGTAGAATTGACTTATACTGAGTCTCTGACTTGGAAGAACTGTCATTTTCTATTCCTCCTGTAATTCAGATAATCTTCAAGTATTATTACAGCTGCCACGCTGTCAACAACCTCTTTGCGTTTTTTCCCTCTTTTATTGTTCATGTTCAGATATTCATAGGCCGTCACCGTTGTACATCTTTCATCTCTCAGAACTACCGGCAGACCGCACACAGCCTCAAGCTTGTCGCGGAACACCCTGACGTTGCAGGCGCTTTCTCCCTCGCTGCCGTCCATGTTCACCGGCAGACCAAGTACTATCTCAGCAGCATTTTTTTCTCCGGCTATTTCAGAAACCCTTTTTGCCAGATTATCCATATTGTACTCCTTCAACGTAGCTACAGGAGAAGCAACGACCTCGTCCTTATCGCATACAGCTATACCGGTACGGGCTTTGCCGTAATCTACAGACAGAATTATCATTACATCTCCCCCTATCCGATCAGATGGAGATGATCTGTATAATTCTCCATAACAATTTCAGGCGTTGAGATGCCGTCAGCCTTTACTACATTTACCGCTGTATTTGTTCCTATAGGTACAGCGGCAATATTATCTACTTCCCAACCGTGAAGATAACACATAAGGCACTTTATAGCGCAGCCGTGTGATACTATACATACCGTCTTCCCGTCATTATCTTTTATGATATCATCCACAGCCGCTTTCATTCTGTCATATACCTGCTTCATGGATTCACCGTCAGGTGCCTGAAATACAGACGGTTCATTACACCAGTCGCTGTAGGCCTGCGGATATTCCTTTTCTATGTCGGTAAGATATCTGCCTTCCCATTTTCCGGCATTTATTTCTGCAACTCTGTCATCCGTTATAATGGGAACATCATGATACAGATTTATTCCGTCAGCAGTCTGCCTTGCACGTCTGAGGCTGCTTGTATAAAATACATCTATAGGTTCTGCGCTCAGAAGCTCGGATACTGCTCCTATCTGTGCCCTTCCTTTTTGGGTTATTTCGCTGTCTATTTTTCCCTGAAAGAATCTTTCAAGATTACCCTGTGCCTGACAGTGACGGACTATAATAAGTTTTGTCATCTGTCTACACCTCTACCGTTCCTGTAAGCTCTCTCACAGAAGAAATTCCGTGCGTATCAAGATATCCGTGAAGTCCCTCAGAAATTTTCAGCGGTGCATAAGGGTCAGTAAAAAGCACAGTACCGATCTGAATTGCGTCTGCGCCTGCCATTATCATTTCAACCGCATCCTGCCATGAAGAAATACCGCCAAGACCGATAACAGGTATCTTCACTGCTTTTTTGACCTGATAGACCATTCTTACCGCAACAGGAAATACTGCCGGACCTGACATTCCTCCCGTCACATTTTTTATAATCGGACGGCGTGTATTTATATCTATCCTCATTCCTGTAAGCGTATTGATAAGTGATACAGCGTCTGCGCCTGCGCTCTCAGCAGCCCTTGCCACAGCGGCAATATCCGCAACATTAGGGGA
>CACXDE010000493.1 GCA_902766305.1 uncultured Ruminococcus sp.
CAAAGGGCTACTGGGGCGCAAAGAGCAAGCATTTCAAGATGGCTAAGGAAGCCGTAATGAAAAGCGGCAATTACGCATATATAGGCAGAAAGCAGAGAAAGCGTGATTTCAGAAGACTCTGGATAACACGTATTTCAGCAGGCTGCAAGGCTAACGGTATAAACTATTCAACATTCATGAACGGTCTTAAGAAGGCTGGCATTACTCTTAACAGAAAAATGCTTTCAGAGATCGCAATAGCTGATGCAGAGGCTTTCACAGCTCTTGTTGAAAAGGCAAAGGCTGCTCTTTAATATTTAAAACGGCGCTCGGGGAGTTTCCCGGGCGTTTTGATTTATTAAGCCGTACGAAGATCAAGGGGATGATATGATGCTGTGTGAAGAGCTTCCTAAGATAATGTGGTTTGAAAATGATAATGATTATACAGAATGTCATTACCTGTTTCATTATATAATAATACCGTCTCCGAAAGAAGAAATAATGACGGTGAAGATATGGCATGGAGAATACTGCTATGATAAAAGCAAGGATGAGATAATATCCGAACGCTCTTTTCCGCTTACAGAAGAGGGCAGAAAAGAAATGATAAAGTATATCAGAACGGAAGATTATAACTATATACAGAAATAACGCCTGAATATCAGCGCTATTTATAAAAAAAGATTAATTTTGTAACAAAATCTCTTAAAATGTATGGAAAATGAAAGAACAATATGCTATAATTGAGTGGGTGTGCATATGTAAATATGCCGCATATCGGAGGCGGAAAGATGGAAAAGGATATAAAGGATAAACTGCTTGGCTTTTTGTGTTTGTGCGATGATACGAATGACAGACTTTTTCCCGGTGAACACGGAAGGCTCCGAACAGACGTGAAAAATGATCTGCTTGCATATTTTTCGTTTCTGGTTTACTCAGATAATCTTTTAGCAGATAATGAGCTTGATTGTATAGCTTACTATTTTGACGAAAAATTTGATGAGAAGGAACTTAAGAGCTTATATAACGGTATGCAGGACGAATTGTCTGTCCCTATGTCTATCACTTATTTTGTAAAAATTGATAATGATCTGTTTAAAGAAAACGGTATGATATCATCTCTTACATCAGAATATATAGATATTTACAAACAGCTTGGGATGGAAATTATATGCAGTGACAGGACGCTGGCAATGACTGAATTTAAGGATTACAACGATTATATATCAATGCTTGAATCCTATGCCGGCGCGTATCTGACAAGTATGTACGAATGATGGTGTTTTATTTATTCCATGATTATATTAACAGAGAGAAGGTAACGTATGATCAAGAAGTATGTTTATGGAAATCCTATTGAAACCAGTGCTGTAGTTAAACCTGTTGAAGCTTCAACAGATCCGATACAGTATCTTGGCGAGTTGGAGATGAACGGTAAGACGATCTTCAACTATGAAATGGAAAACGATGATATAGTGTACGGTCTTGGTGAAGCAAACGGCGGTCTCAATAAGAGAGGAAGGATATACCGGAGCTTTTGCAGTGATGAACCTAATCAGACAGAGGATAAGCAGTCGTTTTACGGCGCTCATAACTTCATAGTTGTATCAGGTATGATAAATGTCGGATTCTTTATAGACTGCGGCAGCGAAGTGAAGTTTGATATCGGTTATACATCGCATGATATGCTGAATATTGAGCCGGGATGTCCTGACTTTATTGTGTACATAATTGAGGGCAGAAGCCTGAATGATATTGTAAAACAGTTCAGAGAGCTTATAGGACGAAGCTACATTGCGCCTGAGTGGGCTTTCGGTTATCAGCAGAGCCGCTGGAGCTATATGAATGAGGATGAGATACGTACAGTAGTCAGGAAGCATAAGGATGCCGGCATACCTCTTGACGCCGTTTATCTTGATATAGATTATATGGACGGATACAAGGATTTCACCGTAAGTGAAGAGAGATTTCCTGATTTTCCCGGTTTCGTAAAGGAAATGAGAGAAGAGGGTATCCACCTTGTACCGATAATTGATGCCGGAGTAAAAATAGAAGA
>CACXDE010000494.1 GCA_902766305.1 uncultured Ruminococcus sp.
CCTTGATGAAGGCCTTGAGAGTACTATGACGGTCATTCAGCCCGGGCTCCCAGCTCGATTTGTGGCAGACGAGAGGACTTTCGCCATTAGGTCATATTCAAAGTAGCCTTGTTTTACCAATTTCTGCAAACAAATTTGAACATAATACATGACATTACCCAAATCCTCATATTATATAATATGAGGATGGCTTACAGTCTCACACACGGACATAAAACCACCAAGGAGGTAAAAGCCAGTCAGTTGCTCATCTTATTGCAGCTTAGGCATGAGACGGAAGAAAGCCGGATTGGCTGTCCGGCTTGTCTATCCAAACATATTGTAACAGGAGAGTATGAAGTATATGAAAGGACTTGTATTAGCTGGGGGTAGGGGCTCACGTATTAGTTCGATTACAAAAGGCGGCAACAAATGTCTGCTGAAAATTAATGATAGATCCATTGTATCCCATAATGTTGAAAATCTGTGTGCACTTGGTGAGATTGATGAGTGTATCGTTGTCGTTGGCTACCGCGCCGATGCGATTATTCGGGATCTTGGATCGATGTGCAATCATAAAAAAATTACCTATTGCGTTCAGAAGAAGCAAAAAGGTTTGATCAATGCTCTGGAATCTGCAATAGAAAAGGTTCAGGGAAATGATTTTTTTATGGTATTGGGCGATGAGATGATTTTGAAAAATCATTATCAGGAAGCTGTAAAGAAATTCAATAGCTCAGAGGTTTCTTCGTTAATCGGAATCATCACGGTTGATGATATTTCCAAGGTTAAGAAAACCTATACATTTAAAATCGATGAGGAAGGAAACATGACATCTTTTGTCGAAAAACCTGCGTCCCCCTTTAACAACTACATGGGTACAGGTAACGTTATTTTTCGAAAGGATGTATTAAACCTGCTTGCAGAAGTGCCTGTGAATCCGATTCGCGGAGAAAAAGAATTGGTGGACCTGTTCAATCTTCTGCTCGAGCGGGAACGGAGTATTGGCTCTTTTGTTGTTGGTGATGCTTATTTTAATATAAATACAACAGAGGATTTTGAAGCAATGGAGGCAGCCTTTTTGGGCATAAAATAACATATGGAAGTACTGACAAAGTTTAAGGAAATTTGCTCGAAGTATTCAGATAGCATTGCCTTAAAATTTGCCGATCAGTTTTACACCTATCGGCAAATAGATTTGATTTCCGATACCATAGCGTATAACCTCTATACCCATGGAGTTCAGGGAAGTTCGCGGATTGGTTTATTCCTTGATCGAAACGACAAATCAATTCTCATTATTTTGGGTATTCTGAAGTTTGGATGTATCTACGTTCCACTCAGCAAGGAGAATCCGAGAAAACGTACGCAATATATGGCAGAACTTGCCGGTATAGATTTTATTATATGCGATGAAGAGATGCTGGGTATTTCTGCGCGCTATATCAATTGTGATCTGTTATTTTTGGAGCAACTTGAAGAATCCAATATTCCTATTATCCGAAACCGGACGCTGTATACTATTTTTACTTCGGGTAGCACAGGGAAGCCCAAAGCATTTGATATTACACAAGCCGCGATGATAAATCTGGTTACAAGTTTGGATCAGAGAAATTGGCCTGACAATGCATCTGAACATAATGTGGTCGGTGAATTGGCAGAGTTGGTATTCGATATGTCTCAGGCGCAGATTTATTTGGCTTTGCTGACAGGCAGGACGCTGGATATCATTCCATCTGATGTGAAGATGCATCCGCGAAAATTAGCACAATACCTACAAAACAGAAAGATTACGCATTGCGATATTACTCCGACATTGCTGGAGGTATATATAGATTACATTATTCGCAATGATATACACAATGAATACCCACTAACATGGACGACCAGCGGTGAGAGACTACCGTTGAAATTAGCTCAAAAGGTTATTCACTACTCTAAGTGTCATATTGTGAATTCGTACGGACCGGCAGAAGCGTGTGTCTATGTTACGACGAATCTTTTGACACCGGATAATATTGATGTTATTTCTCAGATATCAATTGGTCAGGCAATTCTCAACACCAAGTTGTACATTCTGGATGAAAATAACCGGATCTGTGGTTTAGATACCGAGGGCGAGATATGTATTTTTGGCGTTGGTGTCACAGATGGGTATTTGGGCATGCCGGAATATAACTCCAAGGTGCTGATCGAAAACCCAGTTGGTTCAGGTTATCTGTATAAGACCGGTGATATAGGCAAGCTATCTTCTGCGGATGGGATGTACTATTTCTGTGGAAGGAAGGATAATCAGATCAAATACCATGGTATCAGGGTCGAACCGGAAGAAATCGAACATACGATTTTGAAATTTCCCGGGATCGATTTATGCAAAGTCCTTTTACGCAGATTGGGTAACAATAAGCTGTTGGTAGCTTATTATGCTTGTGCGGATGAGATCTCGAAAGAACAATTGATTGGCCATCTGAAGGAATATTTACCATCAAATATTATTCCGAGCCACTTCATTCGTGTGGATGGATTTGACGCAACAGTGAACGGGAAATTGAATGTGTCATCGTTGCAGCTGCCAGAAATACAGGTATGTGAGCTTAATGCGAATCTGTCAGATGAGTCGGAACTGGAACAAGCTATATTATCTATCGTTCACGAAGTTCTTTCAAATTATAATATTAGTTTAGATGATAACTTCTTTTTTGTTAACGGAGATTCGCTGACATTCATCAATCTGATTGTCTGTATTGAGGATCGATTTAAGATTCAGGTGGAAGCCGCGCAATTGTACAGGTGCGAAACAATATATGATATGTGTCATCTGATACAAGAACAAATCAATCAGCGGCAACGCGTATCTGGACCTGCGAAATGCCAAAAGGTGAGGATGACCGATTTTCAAAAGGATATTCTTTCCGCTGAGAAGGAATCAACAACATTAGATTATCCTTCTCACAATATTGTACAGGAAGTTACCTGTAACATGTATTTAGAACCGGAAGAACTGGAGCAGGCAGTGCGAAATACCATCCGCCTGTTTGATGCGCTGTATGCTTCAATCATACGAGACGATGGAGAATACTATTTGGTACGAAATGATGAGATAGGTTCTGTATTTCATTATTTCAAGGAAGTGGAAGATCTATCCACAGATTTTTTGAAGCAATATGTCAAAAAATTCAGATATAATGAGAAATCGTTGATCGACATTATCTTGTTCGAAGATGTATGCAAGCACCAGAAAATTATAATTAATGCACACCACGCAATTTTTGATTTTGTTTCTGTGCTGATATTCTTACATACTATACTGAAAGTCTATTATGGTGAGAAGCTGGAACCTTCCGCTCGCAACTCTTTTTTCGAAGCATTGGCGTCTGTACAGGATGAGTCATACGTATCTGAAAAGAGAAGCTTTTGGAGAGAGTATTACGCTAACAGAAAGAAAGCCGCTTATTTCTTGCCGGATCTTTCAGCAAGCATAGATATTCAGTCTGATGATGTATTTGAATACAATGAAATTATAATCGATAATACGTTACTGAATGATATCAAACAGTTTTGTAGACAGAATGGATGCACGTGTTTCCAGTTTATTTTAGCGATCTTTGCAAAAATTCTTGCGGAATTCGGCGATACGGATGATGTTATTATCGGTACTTTTGTGCCAGGAAGGAGTAATGTTAAAGGGAAAAACCTATATAGATGCGTAGGATTGTTGACTACCTGCATCGGAATCAGAATGTTTCCCAAAGATAATCTTGATAAGAGAAAATACATTCAGCATGTCAAGCGACAATATGAAGATGTTTTGGACTATCAGGATACCAGTTTGAGGGAGATCTTCAGATATCTGCGGTTGCCGGATCTTTTGAAGGGTGAATTGTTTAAAGTATTGATCAATTATCATTCTCATATCGAGATTACTTATAATTCGCCGAATGGACGATGCAAACTCAGTCTTTCTGATATCAGCATGGAGCCTAACAGGTACCCCTTGAATATTACAGCGCATGAATTTTCTGACAAGCTTAGCATTGCTGTCAGCTATGCATCACGTTTGTATAGCAAAGATAAGATTGAAGAAATAAAAACATTGGTATTTGCAACAATAGATGATCATCTCAGAGATTAACCGCAACTTTTTATTTGCGGAAGTGAGGGCTCTATTCACAAAACCGTAAAAATATGGTATAATGAATAACCTGGAAACATCGATTAAGGGATACCTGAGTTATTCGGGAAGTCAATGGGAATAGAAGAGCCGTGGTACATCCGCAGCATAGAAACGAAGAACGATGAGGTTCATGTATATGTGGCTGTCCGTGATGGTGAAAAGCTGCCATGCCCTGAATGTGGAAAGCTTCGCAAGCGTGCCGGCTACGAGAACAAGGAGCGAGTATGGCGGCACGGAGACTGCGTATTTTTCTCGCGCTCTGTTTATTGCAGGCGGCCGAGAGTGGACTGCTGCGGGAAGCACGGAACAAAGGTTCATCTATTGACAAAAGTAGCTAGAGAAAAGGAGCGTGTATCAGCATGAATACAGATTGTATTTCAATTCGTGAAGTTGGTAAGTTCTTCGGAGATCGAAAAGTTTTGAGCAATATTAATCTGACGATTTCCGAAGGAGAGATTTTTGGATTATTGGGTCCATCAGGTGCGGGTAAAACTACGTTAATCAAGATTATTACTGCTCAACTTGATGCCGACGAGGGAGAGGTATTTGTTCAGGGCGTAGATACTCGAAATTTCGAGAAGAAGATGTATTCCAATTTTGGTATGGTGCTGGATAATACCGGGTTGTACAATAGAATGTCCTGCTACGATAATTTGCTAATTTTTGCGGATCTCTATAAGATCAACAAGAAGAGAATTACTGAGGTTCTTGAAAAGGTTGGCTTGAGTGATGCGAGCAAAACATCGGTAGATAAGCTTTCAAAGGGTATGCGGCAGAGACTTACGATCGCAAGAGCACTTCTGCATAATCCTTCCATTCTCTTTTTGGATGAGCCGACCACAGGTCTTGACCCAAGTACCGCAAAAGCAATCAGACGTTTGATCCTGAATGAGCGTGATAATGGAAAGACAATTTTCCTTACAACTCATAATATGATGGAAGCTACTGAGCTTTGTCATAACGTTGCATTGCTGAATGACGGTCATATTGTAGAGTATGGTGTTCCGGATCAGATTTGTCGTAAGTATAACACAAAGAACATGATTAACATTCTGACAAAAGACAATAAGATGTTATCTCTTGAGAATAACGTACAGAATGCCGATCGTATTGCAGAGTTGTTAAGAAATGAAATGGTTACCAGTATACATTCTACAGAACCTACATTAGAAACCGTATTTATGGATTTGACAGGAAGGACGTTTGAAAGCGAATGAGTGCAAGAAGAATTATTGCTATATTAAAGAAGCAAATTAAAGACACTTTGAAGAATAAATTTATTCTTCTTCAG
>CACXDE010000495.1 GCA_902766305.1 uncultured Ruminococcus sp.
CGCAGTTCGAGATCGGTGATACGGTTCGTGTAAGCGTAAATATCCGTGAGGGAGACAGAGAAAGAATCCAGATGTTTGAGGGTACAGTCATTGCCAAGAGGGGCAGCGGCGTAGCTGAAACATTTACAGTAAGACGTCTTTCATACGGCGTAGGCGTTGAGAGAGTTTTCCCTGTGAACAGTCCTAATGTTGTTGACGTTAAGGTTGTCAGACATGGTAAGGTTCGCAGAAGCAAGCTTTATTATCTCCGCGGCAGAGTTGGTAAGGCTGCCAAGGTCAAGGAACAGATCAAATGATATAGTCATGGAAAAAGGGGCGGGGATGGTTCTGTCCCTTTTTTGCTATCCGTTTGTTGAGGACGAGCATATGAACAGACGACAGAAGCACAGATCCGTTACACAGAATTATATTGACCTTACCGATTTTTTGGCAGCACTGAGAAGTGTTAAGGAATTGGTTTATGCGGTGATAATAACTGCGCTTGTTGTATCATGCGCTATGTATGTGCTGTATGATATCGTGCCTGTCAAGGGTGTGTTCAGCGGTGATACTGAAGAGGTGAGCGTTCTTATACAGGTAAGAGGCTATGATCTTCAGGAGGATGATGTTGTAGTACTGAAAAAAGGAAGAAATTGTGCAACGGTTCTTTCGCAGCGGGAGAAGGAGAAGCTTCCCGGACAGGGAACGGATGATAATAATGATCTGATAGCTGTAAAGGTGAACAGCACCGGTAATAGTCAGGATATCAAGCTGATATCTTCGTCTTCTGTAGAAGGTAAGATAGGGTTTGTGGTTTTTCCGCTTAACCGTTTCGGTGAGGATGTCAGAAAGCTTTTGTGACAGATTTATGCTGCTGTGTTTGCAGTCTGATCGTGTAAAGAGGTGCTTTTTGTGGCAGATATTAATGAAAAGACAAAACGTGAAATTTCTGATGAGGAAATTGATATTGAAGAAGAAGAAACTATAAGCGTAACATCGTTCATTTTTGAGTGGGCTAATGCGTTTATGGTAGCGCTTATTGTTGTTGTGCTGCTGCTTACCTTTGTGTTTAGGCAGGTGACGGTAAGCGGACACTCAATGGAAGATACTCTAAGCGATAAGGACAGACTTATAATTTCGAGCTTTATGTATAAGCCTCAGTATGGCGATATTGTTGTTATCAGCCATGGTGAAAACTATGATGATCCGATAATAAAGAGGGTAATAGCTACAGAGGGTCAGTCGCTTTCCATCAACTATGATACAGGGGAAGTGAGTGTTGACGGAGTTATACTTGATGAAGAGTACATAAAGGGTATGACGATACGTCTCAGAAATCCTCTTGATATACCAGAGAAAATTCCGGAGGGCTATATTTTTGTAATGGGTGACAACAGAGAAGGTTCCCTTGACAGCCGAAGCAATGAGATCGGTCTTATACCTGTTGAGAATATAATAGGCAAGGCTGAAATCAGGATATATCCTTTTTCAAGCTTCGGAAGTGTATATGAATGATCTGACTTTAGTGATGGCAATAAAGCCTGTCCGCCGGCGGTGGGCAGGCTTTTGTGGAAATGAAAGGAAAAATATGGAAGAATTAAAGACTATACAATGGTTTCCGGGTCATATGACGAAAACAAGGAGAAAAATAGGAGCTCAGCTTAAGCTGATAGATGCTGTTGCAGTACTTCTTGACGCAAGAGTGCCATATTCAAGCTGCAATCCTGATCTTGGAAGCCTTATCAATAATAAGCCCCGTATCTTCATCCTTAATAAAAGCGATATGGCAGATCCGAATGAAACAAAAAAATGGATAGCTCTCTTTAAACAGAAAAATGCAGCGGCAATTGCTCTTGACTGCAAATCCGGCAGAGGTCTGAATGCCTTTATTCCGACAGTAAAAAATGTTCTTGCAGACAAGATCGAAAGCTGGAACAGAAAGGGAATGACAGGACGTACCATCAAAGTTATGGTAGTAGGGATACCTAATGTGGGAAAATCATCATTCATAAACAGAATGGTAAAACAAAACCGCGCAAAGGTGGAGGACAGACCCGGCGTTACAAGAGGCAATCAGTGGTTTACTATAGGCAAGGGATTTGATCTTCTTGATACTCCCGGAGTGCTTTGGCCAAAGTTTGATGATCCTATAGTGGGGGAGAAGCTTGCCTTTATCGGCTCAGTGAAGGATGATATACTTGATACGGAGCACCTCAGCGGAAGGCTGCTTGAATATCTGCGTGATAATCATGCTCAGGCTCTTTGTGAAAGATATAAGCTCGAGAAAGATGATATAATGACTCTTCAAGGGTATGAGATACTTGAAATGATTGGCAGAAAAAGGGGTATGCTTATTTCCGGCGGTGAGATAAATACAGAAAGGGCTGCCGCAGCTGTTCTTGATGAATTCAGGAATGCAACAATCGGCAGGCTGACTATAGATAAAGCGGAGGATCATACTGATGTTAGAATTTGAAGAAATGTATGCCGGTCAGGGATATAAAGCAATCTGCGGAGTAGATGAAGCCGGCAGAGGACCGCTTGCCGGACCTGTATTTGCGGCAGCAGTTATACTTCCTGAAGGTCTTGTTATAGAGGGCGTTACAGATTCAAAAAAGCTTAGCGAAAAAAAGCGTGAACAGCTTTTTGATGTTATAAAGGAAAAGGCTGTCGCATACTGCATAGCAAGCGCTTCAGTTGAGGAAATCGAGGAAATGAATATTTTGCAGGCTGATATGTTAGCTATGAAGAGGGCAGTCGAGGGTCTTTCTGTTAAGGCAGATTTTGCAATGATAGACGGAAACAAAACTCCTGATCTCGATATTCCTTGTGAGGCTATAGTAAAGGGCGACTCAAAAAGCGAATCAATTGCGGCAGCGTCTATTCTTGCAAAAGTCAGCAGGGACAGGCTTATGCTTGAATTGGCTGAAAAATATCCGCAGTATATTTTTGAGAAGCATAAGGGCTATGCTACAAAGGCACACAGGGAAGCTATACTTGAGTACGGTCCATGTGAAATACATAGGATGTCATTTCTGAAAAAGATATTGGCGGAGAAGGAAAATGGCGGAGAAAACAAGTAAAAGAAAAATCGGTGATATGGGTGAAGCAGCAGCGGATAGATATCTTAACAAAAAGGGCTTTCGCACACTGGCGAGAAATTACCGTACTGCCGGCGGAGAAATAGATGTGATCGCTGCTGACAGTGAATACATTGTTTTTGCAGAAGTAAAGACCAGAGAGGTAAATGCCTTTGAACGTCCGTCTTCTGCCGTAGACATACGCAAGCAGAAAAAGATCATTCTTACAGCTGCGCAGTATCTTGAGGAGAATGCTGTTGATCTTCAGCCGAGATTTGATGTTATAGAGGTAGTTTACGATAAGCGTACTGGTGTTATAGTGAGCATAGAACATATAGAGAATGCCTTTATACAAACAGATGACTATGCAGCTTTTTGAAAAAATATTATGAAACATATTATGAAACTTAATCCCGAACCGTTTGAAATGATAAAAAGCGGTCGGAAAACAATAGAACTGCGTCTTTATGACGAAAAAAGACAGCAGATAAAATCAGGAGATATCATCCGCTTTGTCCGCACTGATGATGAAAATAATGTAATAGAAGCCGAAGTTATCAGACTTCACCTGTTTGATGATTTTTCAAAGTTGTACAGGGAACTTCCTTTACTGAAATGCGGATATACAGAGGAGAATGCTGCATATGCTGATCCGAAGGATATGGAGATATATTATACCCCTGAAAAACAGAAAAAATACGGTGTTGTTGGTATAGAGATCAGGAATATAGAAACAGACTGCTTGATTTCTTGAATAAAAAACAGCAAAACTCAAATTCCGGTGATATTGCAAGAGCCGGGAATGTATGATATAATAGAAACACAATAGATTAATTGGTATGGCTGTGTTATTTGCTTTTGAGAAAAATATGCAGAAATGCCAGAGAAAGAAGGAAAAATTATGAACTATAACAGTACAAGAGATAAAAATAAGGTAGTATCCGCTTCACAGGCTATTGCTCAGGGAATTTCCGAAGAAGGCGGACTTTTTGTACCGCAGGAGCTGCCGAAGTATTCTATGGATGACCTGAAAGCAATGCTTGAAACTGATTACCGTGGAAGAGCTAAAAAGATTATGGGTGACTTCCTCTCCGATTTTACAGCAGAGGAAATAAGTGAAAGTGTAGAGGCAGCGTATACTGCTGAAAAATTCGGCGGTGAAAATCCGGTGCCTATATCATATATCGAGAGCGAAGATAAGAAAATGTCTCTCCTTGAACTCTGGCACGGACCTACCTGCGCATTCAAAGATATGGCTTTGCAGATACTTCCTCACCTGCTCACAAAGTCTATGAAAAAGACCTGTGACGGAAAAGAGGCAGTAATACTCGTTGCAACAAGCGGCGATACAGGAAAGGCTGCTCTTGAAGGCTTCAAGGATGTTGAGGGTACAAAAATAATGGTATTCTATCCTACGGGCGGCGTTTCTCCTATGCAGAAAAGACAGATGGCTACTCAGAAGGGTGATAATGTCAGTGTTGTTGCTATAAAGGGTAACTTTGACGATGCCCAGACAGGTGTAAAGAAAATATTTACAAACAGTGAGATAAAGGAAAAGCTTGCGGCTAATAATATGCTTTTCTCAAGTGCAAACTCTATCAACTGGGGCAGACTTCTTCCTCAGATAGTATACTATTTCTCAGCATACTGCGATATGGTAAACGAGGGTAAGATATCGCTCGGCGACAGCATAAATGTCTGTGTTCCTACAGGCAATTTCGGCAATATTCTTGCGTCCTTCTATGCTATGAATATGGGACTTCCGGTGAAGAAGTTTATCTGCGCTTCAAATTCCAATAATGTCCTTACAGATTTTATCAGAACAGGTACATATGACAAAAAGAGAAAGTTCTACACAACTATTTCTCCGTCAATGGATATTCTTGTATCAAGCAATCTGGAAAGACTGCTGTACCATCTTACAGACGGAAATGCCGATAAGGTAGCAGAGCTTATGAACTCTTTAAATACTGAGGGAGTTTATTCTGTAGACGAGGATATAAAGACAAAGCTGGATAAGTATTTCTGGGGCGGATACTGTGACGATGAGAACACCGAAAAAACAATAGGTGATCTGTATAAGAACGAAAACTATCTTGCAGACACCCATACTGCTGTTGCTGTAAATGTTTACGGACAGTATGTTAAGGAAACAGGCGATACAACACCGGTAGTTATTGCTTCTACAGCAAGCCCGTATAAATTTGCAAAGGCTGTTCTTGCAAGCGTAACTGACGAAATACTTCCTCAGGATGAGTTCTCAATGGTGGATGAGCTTTCGGCTAAAACAAAGACTGCTGTTCCAACACCGCTTGCTTCGCTTAAGGACGCAAAGGAGCGTTTCAGCCTTGTTTGTGAAGCAGACGAAATGCCCAAGGTAGTAATTGAAAGTCTTGGTATATGAACAGAAGAGCATTAAGAATGATGGGGATTTTTTCAGAAAGGATCTGTTTGCATGGGTATTGATTGGGAAGATCTGTTAGGAATTGATGACGGAACCTACAGCAACGAAGATATGGCTTATGCTTATGAGGATAGTATTCCTGATCCTGACGATTATCGTTATGATCATGATTATTATGATGAAGATGAATACTATGAAGAAGATTCCGATGAGTATGAGGATGAAGATGAAGAATACGAAGAAGATTATAATGAGTATGAAGAATATTCCGACGATGATGATGAAGTAAAGGAAAATGCCGGGGATTCCGATGAGTTTCTTGAATTATTGTCAAATCTGAGCGAAGATGATCAATTTCCTTTATAATAGGACATCAGGAGAATTATTAATAGGTTATTGGTATATACGGGACAAGGGAGGTAATGAAATGGCAGTATTTACTATAGCAGATCTTCATTTGTCCTTTGGAACAGATAAGCCGATGGATGTTTTTCCGGGCTGGTCGAATTACACTGATAGGATCGAAAAAAACTGGAGACATCTTGTTTATGAAAATGATACTGTAGTAATTGCCGGCGATATCTCCTGGGCAATGGATCTGAGTGAAACGTATAATGATTTCAGCTTCATCCATTCCTTACCCGGCAGAAAAATACTTCTTAAAGGCAACCATGACTATTGGTGGACAACAAAGAAGAAAATGGACAATTACCTGAACGAAAACGGTTTTGACAGCATTTCCATACTTCATAACAATTATTACCTGGTTGAAGGACTTGCGGTCTGCGGTTCGAGAGGCTGGTTTTATGACGCAGAAACGGATGCAGATATGAAGGTGCTTCACCGTGAAGCCGGACGGATCCGTACTTCGATCGGGCTTGCAGTGAAGGACGGATATTCTCCTGTTGTTTTTCTTCACTACCCTCCTGTATATAATAATATGGAATGTACAGAGATAACAGACATACTGAAAGAGTTTGGAATAAAGCACTGTTATTACGGTCATATACACGGCGGAAATGCCGCTAAACGGGCTTTTATAGGTGAACGTGACAATGTAAGCTATAAGCTTATAGCCTGTGACTATATTGGCTTCACACCGCTTGCAGTTGACAGAATATAAAAAATACACCGCATACACGGATTTTAGTTTCGTGTATGCGGCGTTTAATTTTATTCTATTGCGCCAAGCTCATACAATCTTTCGGAATTTGAAAGATCACTCTTTTCATTGTAGAATTTGTCGATACAGCTTGCAGCTATAGAATGGAGAGAATCATATTTTTTATCATAATCAGCTTCTTTTACTTTTTCACCGTTGAGCTTGTAGACAGCGGCAGTTTTTATGCCTTCATCGTTTGTTTTGACTTCTGAGAAAATAGTTTCGGGTTCTTCCGTCAGATTTGTACCGGACATTTTATAAAGCTCTATATTTGTAGTATTTGCTGAAATGCCGTTGTCGTATTTGTAAAGAGCTTCAGAGCTTGCAAGGTAAACAGAATCGTCAGCATCTGAATACATAAGCCTTACTCTTGAACCGCCTTCATCGCCGGAAATATACAGGGCAGAGAGAAGGGGCTTTACCTTTCCGTCCTCAATAGTCAGAAGATATGAGGGTTCATGACTGTAATAGGGTTCAGGTATTTCAAGATCATAGTTATATGTTGTATCAAGATACATCTCAAAAACTCCGTCGCCGTTGTAATCGAATACTACAGAGTTATCAACAACAAGACCTTTGTCCGTCAGCTTTTTGCCTTCATACTCATAGGTTGCCCATTCACGGGACGCAAGATATTTTTTGTATATTGAAGAAGCAGTTTTGTATCCCTCTGTACTCTTTATATCCGTATTATTGCCGCTTTGCGAAGAATTGCAGCCAATTTTTTTCATAACCTTCAGAGTATCATTTATTATAGTTTTTGACTGGTCGCTTTCATAAATATTCATTCTTTTAGACCCCTGACCGCCGGGTCTTACGTCAGATACAACTATCATATCAGTTCCGTCATATGACATAGCGTCTTTTCCGTTTGTAATAACATAAATTGCGTCAGATGAGGTGCTGTACTCAGCGTAAGGCTTGTTTACATCATCATCCTCATAATTTATTGCGTCTTTATAGATTGAAACTGCGCTGCCCTCAGAAAAGGTAAATA
>CACXDE010000496.1 GCA_902766305.1 uncultured Ruminococcus sp.
CGTAATTCTTGACAAGTTCAGTCAAATCAGCTGTGTTGCCGCTTGTCTGTGCAATCGAATTTGTCAGGAAAATATGCAGAGCATGACTATCAAGATTGAGGAAATTCTGCGTGAGACTTCTCGCAAGATTTTCGTTGGCATTTATCATACACTGATTTGCCATAACCATGCAGTTAAAATCACCTGTTGCCTGAGCTTTGCGCATATAATAAGAATATTCCGCTAAATAGAGATTAGCATACTTGCCCCAAACATCCTGATAACCTCGAATAATACCATTAATCTTATCAAGGTCAGTATGAATATTACTATACAGAGTATTCTCCATCAGATCATAATATGCTTTATCATTCTTGAATTGGCGTGCATATTGTGAAGCCATCTGATTTTCTATAATATATTTCTGAGTCCATGCGTAAGGATTCCCAGGCATAACACGGTTTGCCTTCGCAAAATAGAACTCTACCTGCTGATAATCCCTGCTGTGCATACCCTTAACCATGTTTACTTCACACTGATGAGTCCAATGCATAAGCCAGAATCCCAAACCAGTGCCAATAAACATAACAGCAAGCAGAGCAATTCTGCCATTTTTAGACAAAGTGCCATCCCCCCACTTAATTGCTTTACCAATAAAACCAGCAGACTCTACATTCTGAGCAGCATCAGTATCAGTCTGGCACAATTGTGACTTCGTAACAGATATAAGGAAGATCCCCATTCCAAGCAGACTGTAATAAGCGATCATCGTAACAGTCATTCTCATCGACAGACTGAATATCTGATGCACAAGCATTGCCACAATACCAGTCAGCACGCCGAGACAAACAAGGCGATACGGCTTCTGATATTTATCAGAAACAACCCTAAGCAACATAGCAACAATTATAAACATAAACAGACATACGAAGAAAATCTCTCCGAAAATACCGCCTTCACCCAACACCTCGACATATTCACTGTGTGCATGCTTGAATGAATTGCTGCTTGAATACATATAGAACATATTATTGATATACTTGAAACTTGACGGATACAATGTACCAAGTCCCGCTCCAAAAATCGGATGATGGATAAACAGATTAAATCCACCTGCCCAACCATTCAAACGATCGTGAATCTGATACGACGGATTGGCAATCGTTGTAACAAGTCGTCCAAAGTACTTCTTTATAAGCGGAGTCGGATACTTCAGCAGCAAAATCGGCAATGCTATAAATACAATTGGCACAGCAACCGCAATAGCAATACGAACAGGCAGCGGTATTTTTCGGAATGTCATCAAAATAAACAGCGGAATCAACACGACAAAAAAGGCAACATACCAACCTAACTGAGCCGCACGCGTTCCAGTAAGAATAAGAGGAATAATACCAAGCACTGCGATACCAATCATCACTGAACTAATCGTCAAAGCAACGGATTTTTTGAACTGTTTTTTGAATTTATCGAATAATGCAAGACCTGCAAGCAATGCCAGCGGCCATAATCCGATATAATATCCGGCGAAATAATTTACATTACCAAATGAGAACTTAAACATATCACGATTTAATTTCTTGAAGTTAAAACCGACATTGGCAATCTTGACAAAAGTCCAAATAACTATAATCAGAGTAAAAAGTGAAAGCAAAATCAATCCAATATCAAAATCATCAAAATCTTCGGCAAAAAGATAAAAAGACATGCCAAATATAATCAGAGCAATATAATTGCCAAGATAATATTCTCTATCATAGCTAATCTCACCGGAGAAATATGTGACGACATACTGAATGAGGATAAACAGAAAATATAACACAAAATAAAGGAAAAATTTCCGCTGTTTTTTATAATCTGCGTTGGACTGAAACATATATACTGCATACGAAACGAATAAAATAGTATCAAACCAGCACAAAAGATAAGACTTAAATACTTTCTGATGAAGAGTACTCTGCCCCTCGATTAAACCTTCCAAGACAAGCAGCAAAAACGGAAGAAAAGCCAGCGAAAACTTAATAAACTTGCTGTTCTTATTCAAAAGTGATGTATCAGACATATATTCTCCTGATTAATGATTAATAATGTATAAACATTTTTTGCAATTATTAACATTCTGTTCATTATTTATGTTAATTCTTTGCGTATAAGTTTACTATTAAAATATAAAATTATATGTATAATATTATATTTATGAATAAAAGTCAAGAATTAGGGAAATTGATATTATTTGATATTATATTAGATAAATGGTGGTGAGTGCCGTCTGCGGATAGCTAAATGACCATCTTTTCGAGGAAAATTTGGGTTGGTTGGTAAAGACATTCGGCGGTGGCACGGATACGCCGTATATTAATTGGCACAATTGTGCCAATTAATATACGGGTCGCACGGAACTTCTCCAACCTCTCC